>NZ_JBHJQP010000120.1:0-26118 GCF_042262625.1 Streptomyces sp. NPDC056347
GTCGCCGGTGGCGCCGTCGGTCCGTTCGCGCAGCAGGTCCGCGTGGCCGTTGTGGCGGGCGTACTCCTGGATCATCACCAGGTACACCCAGCGCAGGCTGACGGTCCGGCCGCGGGTGGCCGAGACGAACGTCTCGTCGAGCCCGCGTCCGGCCACGGCGGCCTCGCAGGCGGCGATCTCGGCCCGGTAGCGGGCGAAGTCGCGCTCCGCGTGTGCGGCGTCGACGCCCTCCATCCCTTCGTCCCCGTCGTCCGGACCGGTGAAGACGTCACCGACCGGCTCGCCCGCGAAACTCCGGCGGAACCACCAGCGTTCGATCTCCGCCATGTGCCGGACCAGGCCGAGGAGGCTGAGGCCGGACGGCTCGGCGGTGGTCCGCGCGAGCCGGGCCGGGTCGAGCCCGGCGCACTTGGTGAGCAGCGTCTCCCGGTGCCAGCTCAGCCAGCCGTCCAGCAGGACCCGCTCGTCCGCCGCGCTCGGGACGTTCAGCTGGTCGCCGCCGGCCGTCGTGCGCGTGACCCGGGGCGCCGTCCACGTCCTCCCGTCCATTCCGGTCACTCCCCGGTGGCGCCGTCGAGGCGCTCGCGCAGCAGGTCGGCCTGGCCGTTGTGACGGGCGTACTCCTCGATCAGGTGGGTGAGGACGTACCGCAGCGAGAACAGCTCCTCGCCGTGACTCCCGGTGATGTCGAGGGATTCGGCGGCCTCGACGGTGGCCCGGGAGCGGGCGCACTCCTCCTCCCAGACGCGGAAGGCCTCGTCGGGATCGGCTTCCGCCACATCGAACTCGGCGAACTCGCCGGGGTTCGGCCCCGGCCAGTGCGGCGGCGCCACCTCGTCCTTCAACACCCGCCGGAACCACGAGCGTTCGACCTCGGCGAGATGCCGTACGAGTCCGAGCAGGGTCAGCTCCGAGGGCGGGACGGCCGGGGTCCGCAGCTGTGCCGTGGTGAGCCCGGCACACTTCATGGCCAGGGTCTCCCGCTGGTACTGGAGGAAGCCGCTCAGCGACGCACGTTCGTCGCCGGTCCGCGGGGGCATGTTTCTCTCGTCTGCGCGCATCGCGTCATCATGCCCACCGTGCCGCCCGTCACGCCCGCGGATATCGGCGGCCACCGGTCAGGTGCGCCCCAGCACGAACCAGCGGGCGGGCAGTTCGACGCGGGCCCCGTCGGGCAGGTACGCCGTCTGCACCAGGACACCCGCCCCCTCGTCCAGCAGGGTGAGACCGGTCTCCCCGAGCAGTCGGCGCACCTCCTCCTCCGTGGCCTCGGCGGGCCTGAGCCCGTGCTCCAGGACCCGGCGCAGCTTCTCCGGCGGGCCGTCCGGGGCCTGGGCCACCTGCCGGAGCACGTCCTTGGAGGCCGGGGTCGGCTCGGTGACGAAGGCCCGTCCCCGCCTGCCCACCAGGGCGGCGACCGCCGCCGCGACGGCGGACCGGGCCTCGGGCTCGCTCTGGTGGATCACCGCGCGCAGGTAGACGTGGGCGTCGCCGATCCGTTCGCGCAGCCGGGCCACGGCCTCCGCGTCGACCAGGTCGAGCTGGGAGAACTCCGCGATGCCCCCGGGGTCGGCACGGCGGGCGTGCCCGATCGCGGCGAGCGAGAGGTCCACCCCGACCGCCCGGGCGAAGCGGGTGGCGAGGTAGCGGGTCTGGGTGCCGTTGCCGCAGCCGAGGTCGACGATCGGCAGTGCGGTGTCGGCGTACGGCAGCAGCCGTTCGCTGTCTAGTGCGGCGGTGACGGAGGGGTCGGCGTCCCAGATCGCCTCGCCGGGGGTGTCCGAGGTGGCGGTCCAGTAGCCCTCCCAGGCCTCGCGGTACCGCGGCGACACGTCCATGCGCACTCCCTGGTGTTCGTCCTGGGGTGGTCCCCCGTCCGGGACCGGCCTACCGCGTCGGGGCGGCCGGGGCAAGGGGCCGTCCGGCCGGGCGGGGCGTGCTCAGCGGGGGCCCGGGGCCGTGCCGAGGGCCTGCTCGAACCAGACGGTCTTGCCGCGCTCCGTGCTGCTGGTGCCCCAGGCCCGGGCGAGGGCGCCCACCACGCGCAGGCCGCGGCCCGACTCGTCGTCGGGGGCGGCGTCCAGCAGCGTGGCCGGGGCGGGCTCGTCGTCGCGGACCTCGCAGAGCAGGGCGTCGGTTCGGACCAGGCGCAGTTCGACGGGGCGGCCGCGGGTGTGCCGCACGGCGTTGGTGACGAGCTCGCTGACCATCAGCTCGGCCGCCTCCACCGCGTCCCGCAGCCCCCACTCGCGCAGTCGGCCGCGCACCAGGCGCCGGGCCCGCGCCACCTCGCGCGGGTCGGGGGCGAGCCGCCAGGAGGCGACGTGGGTGTCCGGGATGCCGTTGAGCCGGGCCATCAGCAGGGCCACGTCGTCCTTGCGGCCGCCGGCCGGGTTCAGGGCCCGGATGATCGCGTCGCAGGCGTCGTCCATGGAGGCGGCGGGGTGGGCGGCGAAGGCGCAGAGCGCGGCCAGTCCGGCGCCGATGTCCTGGCCGCGCACCTCGACGAGCCCGTCGGTGCACAGGATCAGCCGGTCACCGGGGCGCACCCGCACCGTGGTGGACTCGAAGGCGACGCCGCCGACGCCGATCGGGGCGCCGGTCGGCAGGTCCAGCAGCTCGGCCCGGCCGTCCTCGGCGCGGACCAGCACGGGCGGGATGTGACCGGCGTTGACGAGCTGCACCTCGGAGCGGATCGGGTCGTAGACGGCGTACAGGCAGGTCGCCAGGTACTGCTCGCCGAGGCGCTGCGCGAGGTCGTCGAGATGGCGCAGCAGCTGTACCGGCGCCGTCTCCATGGTGGCCATGGTCAGCACTGCGGTGCGCAGCTGGCCCATCATCGCCGCCGAGTTGAGCCCGTGGCCCATGACGTCCCCGACGACGAGCGCGGTCCGGGAGCCGGGGAGTTTCACCGAGTCGAACCAGTCGCCGCCGACCCGGCCGAGCCGGGTGCCGGGCAGGTACCGGGTGGCGATGTCGCATCCGGCCATCCGGGGCGTGATGCGGGGCAGCATGCTGTCCTGGAGGGTCTCGGCGACGTTCTCCTGGTAGGTGTACATCCGGGCGTTGTCGAGTACGAGCCCGGCGCGGGCGGCCAGTTCGGCGCCGGTGGTGCGGTCGATGTCGCCGAAGGGCTCGCGGTCGGGGCGGCGCATCAGCACCATGAAGCCGAGCACCACGTCGCGCGCCTTCAGCGGCACGATCAGCAGCGAGCGACGGGTGATCAGCGGGCGCAGGTCGCGTTTCTCGAACTCGCCCGAGATCCGGTTGCTCAACTCCTCGCCGACGTAAGGGATCAGCACCGGTTCGCCGGTGACCATGCACCGGAAGAACGGGGTGTGCTCGGGGAAGGCGATCGACTCGCCGACCGGGACGGTGTCGTCCCAGCGGCCCGGCTCGTCGTTGTGCTCGACCCAGACCCGGTGCCATACGGTGGTGACGTCGGGCGGCCCGTCCGGGAAGCCGTCCCCGGCCAGTACGGCGGCGCGCAGATGCGTTCCGGCGAAGTCGGTGAAGCGGGGCACGGCGGCGCTGGTGACCTCGCGGATGGTGCGGGCCAGGTCGAGGGAGGTGCCGATGCGGCCGCTGACCTCGTTGAGGAACTCCAGCCGTTCGCGGACCGCCGCGTGTTCGAGGTCCTCCTCCGCCCGGGCGAAGGCGCCGGGGGCGGGTGGCCGGTCGAGGCCGTCGGGCCGGGCGGGGCCCGGACGGCGGGCGAGGCGCCGGGGCACGCCCCAGTCGGGGGTGACCGGAACCTGGCTGCGGTGGCTGAACTCCAGGACCGGGTAGCCCAGTTCGAGTACCTGGGCGACGATCCGGGTGGCCTCGCCCACGCTCATGCTGGGCAGGATCTCGGGCAGCCGGCCGGCCAGCTCACGGGAGCCGGGGAAGTCGGTGTGGAGGGCGAACACGGGGACGGCCGTCCCGGTCTCCCGGCCGCCGTCGCCCGGCGGGCCGCCGTCCGCGGCGAGCACCAGGAGCCGCTCGGGTCCGGGGCCGACCAGCGGGTACGCCCACCACAGGACGTCGATGCGGCCCCGTACGGGTTCGTCGAGCCGGGCCCGGCCGGAGAGCGGGTGGCAGAGGAGCCCGCCCGGCTCGGCGTCGGGCTCCGGTCCGAATCCGACGCTCTCCTCCGCCCGGTTCAGTGCGCCGTACACGGGCAGGAGTTCACCGGCCGGGGTGCCGATCGCCCGCTGTCTGCCGACGCCGAAGAGCCGCCCCGCGCCGCTCGACCAGTGGGAGATGCGCCCGTCCTGGTCGACCACCACGACCGCCAGCGGAACCCGGCCCGTCGCGGCGTCGTACGGCACGGGCGAACGCCGGCCCGGAACCTCACGGTCCATGGGTGGAAGGCTCCTTCCCCACCGCGGCGTTCTGCGGTGCGTGACTCCACGGTACGGCCCGGCGGCCGGCTCTCGCCGGTCGTCGGGCCGATCGCCGCACGGGTGGTACGGGGCCGGTCCTCCTGCCTGCGGTCAGTCCTCGTGGCCCAGTTGGAGATCGCGTTCGGTGCGGCCGCCGCCCGCGACCTGGAGGACGGTGGCCACCGGCGGATATCCGGCCGCGATGACCGTGTACTCGCCGGTGGACAGGTCCACGAAGCGGAACGCCCCGTCGGCGCCCGTGGTGAGGGTGTCGACCACATTGCCCGCCGCGTCCAGCAGGGTGACCCGGGCGTCCTCGACGGGCCTGCCGCCGTTCGCCCGTACGACGCCGCGCAGCACCGCGCCGCCCGCCAGCTCGATGTCCTGCCGGGTCTCCCGGGCCGCCTGGACGCTGACCGGCAGCGCGGCGGGCCGGAAGGCCGGGGCGCTGGCCGCGAGGGTGTACTCGCCGGCCACCAGCTCCGTGATCACATAGCCGCCCTCGCGGCCGCTGCGGGCGGAGGCGACGACCTCGCCGCGGACGTCGGTGAGGGTCACCGAGGCGTCGCGCACCGGGGTGCCGTCGGCGGTGGTGACGACCCCGGCGAGGCGTCCGGCCCCGCCGAGCACCACGTCCAGCTCGACGGGCCGTTCGCCCACGGTGACGCTGACGGCCTGCGGCTGGTGCCCGCCCGCCGCGGCGATCAGGACGTACGAACCGGCGCCGGGCACGCTCAGCGCGTACCGTCCGTCGTCCGCGCTGGCACCCCGGCCGACCTGCCGTCCCTGGACGTCGATGAGGGTCAGGGCGGCGCGCGGGACCCGCGTTCCGTCGGGGTGCTGGACGCTGCCGGACACCGCCACGCCGGAGCGCGGGGAGACCGGCGGAGCTGCTTCGGCGGCCGGTGCGGGCGGCAGGGCCGGGACGGTGCGGGCGGCGGGCACGGTCATGGACTCGGTCGCCGTGGACTCGGCGGTGCTGTCGGGGCTGTGGTGGGACACCAGCGGTTTCTCCTTGAGGAAGAAGGCGAAGAACAGGCCGAGCGCGAGCACCGGCACGAGGTAGAGGAAGATCCGCGGCATCGCGTCCGCGTACGCCTGGATGTAGCTGTCGCGCAGCGCGGGTTCCATCGCGTGGACGAGCTGCGGGGTGATGGACTCGGGGTCGGGGAGGTCCGCGCCGGACGGCAGCCGGACGGCGAGCGCGTCGGCGAGCCGCCCCGCGAAGAGCGTTCCGAAGACGGCGGCGCCGACGCTGCCGCCGATCTGCCGGAAGTAGTTGTTGGCGCTGGTGGCGGAGCCGATGTCGGCGGGCGCGACGGAGTTCTGCACGGCGAGCACCAGCACCGGCATGACCAGCCCGATCCCGATGCCGAGCACGGCCTGCGCGATGCTGTACTCGATGCGCGGGGTGTCGGCGTCGAGCAGGGAGAGCAGCCACATCCCGATCACCGAGATCCCGCTGCCGAGGATCGGGTGCACGCGGTAGCGGCCGGTGCGGGAGATCAGCTGGCCGGAGACGACGGACGCGACGACGATGCCGCCCATCATCGGGAGCATCAGGAGCCCGGACTCGGTGGCGGTGGCGCCGTCGACCATCTGCAGGAAGGTCGGCAGATAGCTGGCGGCACCGAACAGCCCCACCCCGATGACCGCCCCGACGAGCGCGGTGACATTGAAGATCGAGTCGCGGAACAGCCGCAGCGGGATGATGGGTTCGGCCGCCCGGCGCTCGACCACCAGGAACAGCACGGCCGTCGCGACCGCCCCGACGCCCAGCCCCAGGATGGTGGGCGAGCCCCACGCGTACTCCGTACCGCCCCAGCTGGTCAGCAGCACCAGGCAGGTGGACGCGGCGGCGAGCAGCACCGCGCCGAGGATGTCGAGCCGGGGCCGGACGGCGGGCCTGGGGAGCTTCAGTACGACGGTGATGACCGCGAAGGTGACCACGCCGAACGGGACGTTGATGTAGAAGCACCAGCGCCAGGAGGCGTGGTCGGTGAAGAAGCCGCCGAGCAGCGGGCCCGCCACGGAGGCGAGGCCGAAGGCGGCGCCGATGAGGCCCATGAACCGGCCGCGTTCGCGGGGCGGTACGACGTCCGCGATGATCGCCTGGACCCCGATCATCAGCCCGCCGCCGCCGATGCCCTGGATCGCGCGGAAGGCGATCAGCTCGTCCATGCTGCGGGACCAGCCGGCCAGCGCGGAGCCGATGACGAAGACGACGATGGCGAACTGGAAGACGCCCTTGCGGCCGAAGAGATCGCCGAGCTTTCCGTAGACCGGCAGGCCGATCGTGGAGGCGAGCAGATAGGCCGTGACGGCCCAGGACATCTTCTCCAGGCCGTGCAGCTCACCGACGATCTTCGGCAGCGCGGTGGCGACGATCATCTGGTCGAGCGCCGCGAGGAGCAGTGTGAGCATCAGCCCGATGAAGATCAGCCGGATGCGACGGGGATCGGTCTCCGGTCCGCCCTCACCGCTGCTTTTGGCCTCCTTGCCGCCCGGCGGGGCGGAGGATCTCGAGCGTTGCTCCGGTAACGGCCCCACGGTCTGCGGGGCCGCCGCGGCGACGGCCGGACCGGCCGTCTCCTCGCCGCCCGGCTCCTCCTCCAACAGAGTGATCCCACCCACCACGTGCCGCTCCCCTCGTCGCGTCTGCGCCGCCCTTTTCTCGCACTGCGCGAGGAGCGAGGGCAAACGCGACGGGGGTGCCGACAGCGCGTGTCGAAATGGCTCAGCCCCCGGTGGGAGCCGCTGCGGCGCGCGATCCGCGGGCCGCGAAGACCACTCGAACCGGTGAGGCCGGTCAAGCGCGGTCCGGGCCTGGACTGGCGTTCGGCCCGGGTCGGGAGGGGCGGTACGGCCTACTTCTCGACGCGGCCGGCGAGGTTCTGCAGCAGCTCGTCGTAGATCCGGGCGAGTCCCTTGGGGGCGAAGGTCCGCTCGAAGAATCCTCCGATGCCTCCGGCACCGTTCCAGACGGTCGAGACGACCGCCTTCGACCTGCCCTCACCGGCCGGGGTGACGGTCCAGGTGGTGACCATCGAGGAGTTGCGGTCCTTCTCGACCAGCTGCCCGTCGGTGGGCTCGGTGACCTCCAGCAGGCAGTCGCGCACCCGCTTGCTGGTGGCCTGGAGCTTCCAGTGGACCAGGGTGCCCTCGCCGTCGCCGCCCTCGCGCACCTCGTACTCGCTGAAGTGTCCGGGCAGGATCGCGCCCCGGGCCTCCTGGTAGTCGGCGAGTGTGTCGAACACCGTCTCCGCGTCCGCCGCGATGACTCGCTCCGTGGTGGCTTCGACCTGCGCCATGACTGTTCCTCCAGCACTCGGTTCTTCGGGGGGCTCCCGAGCCAACCACCTCCGGCGCGCCGCTCAAAATCCGGCCCGGCCGGAACGGGCGAAGCGCCGATGCCCCGCTCGACGGCCCGGCACAACCGAAGCGGGCAAACGGGTCAAGTCTGGATGCATCGTGTCCTATCGGTTGTCAATGCGGGGAGCATGCGGCGGGGGCTGCGCCCCGTGCAGCCGCCCTTACCCCCACCACGGGAGGCCATATGACGAAACGTTCGGGAATTCTCCTTGCCGTCGGCGCGACGGTCGCCGGTCTGATGACCGCGGCGCCGCCCCCGGCGACCGCCGACGGGGGTGCGCGGCCCGCCGCCGCGCAGCTGCGGTGGACCGCCTGCGGCACCAAGGCGTACCCGCGGCTCCAGTGCTCGACGGTCACCGCGCCGCTCGACCACGACAACCCGTCGGGACGGCGGATCACGCTCGCCCTGTCCCGCGTTCCGCACACCGCGAAGACCTCCCAGGGCCCGCTGCTCGTCAATCCGGGCGGCCCCGGCGGCAGCGGCCTGACCATGGCCGGATTCGTGGCGTCCGCGCTGCCGAAGGCGGTCGCCGCGAGTTACGACGTGATCGGCTTCGACCCGCGCGGCGTCGGCCGGAGCAGGCCCGCACTGGACTGCGTCCCCCGGTACTTCGATCCGGTGCGCCCCGACTCGGTGCCCGGATCGCCCGCCGTGGAGCGGGCCAACCGGAACCGGACCCGGTCGTTCGCCGAGGCCTGCGGGCGCAAGTACCCGGACCTGCTGCCGTTCATGGACACGGTCAGCGCCGCGAAGGACCTGGACGTGATCCGGCGCGCCACCGGCGCCCGGCAGCTCAACTACTTCGGATACTCCTACGGCACCTACCTCGGCGCGGTGTACGCCAAGCTGTTCCCGGAGCGGGTGCGGCGCCTGGTGCTGGACTCCAACGTCGACCCGGACGACATCTGGTACGACGCCAACATCGCCCAGGACTACGCCTTCGACGCCCGGCACAAGGCGTTCGCCGCCTGGGTCGCGAAGCACGACTCCGTCTACCGGCTCGGCACCGACCCGGCGGGGGTGGAGCGCGCCTGGTACGCGATGCGCGCGGCGGTCGCGCGGCATCCCGCGGGCGGGAGGATCGGCCCGAGCGAGCTGGAGGACACCTTCCTGCCGGGCGGCTACTACGACGGCTACTGGCCGCGGCTGGCCGAGGCGTTCGCCGCGTACGCGAACGACGGCGACCAGGACGCGCTGGTGGCGGCGTACGAGCGGTTCGGCGCGGTCGACGCCGAGGGCGACAACGGGTACTCGGTCTACGCGGCCGTGCAGTGCCGCGACGCCCGATGGCCCGGGTGGTGGAACACCTGGCTCGGCGACAGCCGCCGGGTGCACACCAAGGCCCCCTTCTTCACCTGGAACAACAACTGGTACAACGCGCCGTGTGCCGACTGGCCGGTCGCACCGCTGAACCCGGTACGCGTCTCCAACCGGTCCCTCCCGCCGGTGCTGCTCTTCCAGGCGACCGACGACGCGGCCACCCCGTACCAGGGCGGCGTCACCCTGCACCGCCGGCTGCGCGGCTCCAGCCTGGTCGTGGAGCAGGGCGGCGGCAACCACGGCATCACACTCAGCGGCAACGACTGCCTGGACGCGTATCTGGCGGACTACCTCGCCGAGGGCGTCGTCCCCCGCGCCCGGCACGGCCGGGACGTCGCGGACGCGGTCTGCCCCCGGACTCCCGAGCCGGAACCGCCGGCCGACGGACCCGCCGCGAAGTCGGCACGGCCGACGGACGCCGGCAGCCGGGGCGCCGTCCTGCACCGCATGCTCGGCCCCCGCGCCTGAACCACCGCAACGGACCCGCGCACGGGCCGTCCTGACGGATGCGCCAGGATGACCCGATGGACCACACGGCACCCCCGGGCGTACGGATACGGAACATGACCGCCGACGACTGCGCGGCGGTCACCCTGCTCCGGGCCCGGGGCTGGCGGGCGGCGTACACGGGGCTGGTGCCGGAAACGTACCTCGACGCCGTGGAGCGCGACGTCGCCGAGGACGCGGAGCGCCGCCGCGCCTCTCTCGCCCGGGGCGGCCCGCTGGTGAACCTGGTGGCCGAGCGGCCGGGCCCCGGTCTGATCGGCTGGGCCTGCTACGGGCCGCTGCTCCGGAGCCCCGCCCCGCCCGGACGGGGCGAGCTGTACGCGCTCTACGTGGCGCCCGAGCAGATCGGGACCGGGGCGGGGCGGGCCCTGATGGCCGAGGTACTGGCCCGCGCGGCGGCCGAGGAGCTGCGGGAGCTGGAGCTGTGGGTGCTGAAGGGGAACGTCCGGGCCCGCCGTTTCTACGAGCGCGCGGGCTTCGGGGCGGACGGCACCGAGGAGTCCTTCGAGGCGGACGGCGCGCAGGTGCCCGAGGTGCGGTACGTGCGCGCCCCCGGGGACCGCTGAGCCCGGAGGCCGTTCAGGCAGCGCTCAGCCGGGCCAGCGCGTCGCGGGCCGCGCCGCCCAGCCTCGGATGCGCCGCCGCGGCCGCCAGGACGGGGCGGGCCCGCTCGTCCCCCAGCTGCCCCAGCCCCTCCACGCAGGCGAGGGCCACCCGCCAGTACGGCTCGCCCGGTGCCAGCAGCCGCTCCAGGGTGCTCATCAGCGCGGGCACCGACTCCGGGGCCCGCAGCGCGGTGAGCAGCCGCACCGGATGCAGGGCGTACGCGGTGCGCAGCGAGTTGGTCGCCAGGGCCGCGGCGGCCCTGGGTGTGCGGGGGTCGCCCAGGCGCACCAGGGCGTGGGCCGCGGAGACGCAGCGTCCGGGGTCTCGGTGGTTGAGCAGCAGGACCAGCGCCTCGAAGGCCCGCCGGTCGCCGTCGCAGCCGAGCCGGAAGGCGGCCATCTCCCGGGCCCAGAGCGGGCGTTCGTGTTCCACCAGGACACGGGCGAGCGCCTCCGTGTCCTCGGTGGCGAGCAGGGCGCGGAAGGCCGCCGACTGCCCGGCCGCCTCCGCCTCGTCGGCAAGCCGGTCCGCCAGCGACCGGAACTCCTCGTCCATGACCCTCAGCGTATCGGCGGGGACGCAGCGTATCGAGGGGCCGGGGAAATGTGGCACGGCGCACAACGATGCGGGGCTGGTGCGCTCGTTACCCGGCGGTTAGTCTCATGTGAGCGGGACACGATCCCGCCTGCTCCGGTGGCCTGGTGACGCAGCCGTCCGGAGTGCTTGTCGGTTCGGCGGTTTCGCCAGACGTGGCTCCGGGACAGAGCCCGTCACCCCTTCTCCGGTCCCGGGTGCGCCCACCGCGCCCCGGCCCCGTTCTCCACGACACGCAACGCCCGCGTGTGCAGCGCCTGTTCGCCCCTTCGGCGTGCGCCGCCTCCTCTCACAGCCGTCACTCATCTGTCTGGAGTCCCGTGATGGACACCCCTCTTGGCACCATTGCCGTCGTCGGTCTCGGCACCATGGGCACCGGCATCGCCGAGGTCCTGGCCCGCGCCGGTCACCAGGTCATCGGCATCGACACCAGCGACGCGGCCGCCCGCCGGGCCGTCGCGGCGCTGGAGGCCGCGACCGCCCGCGCCGTGCGGCGCGAGCGGATCACCGACCGGGAGCGGGGCGAGGTCCTCGCCCGTTTCCGCACCTCCGGCGACCTCCGGGCCGCCGCGGAGGCGGAGCTGGTGATCGAGGTCGTGCCCGAGTCGTACGAGATCAAGCAGCAGGTCTTCCGGGAGCTCGACGCGATCGTCTCCCCGGCCACCATCCTGGCGACCGGCACCAACGCCCTCTCGGTGACCCGGCTGGCCGCCGAGTCGCTGCGTCCCGAGCGGGTGCTCGGGCTGCACTTCTTCAACCCGGCCCCGGCGATGAAGCTGGTCGAGGTGGTCTCCTCGGTGCTGACCGCGCCGCCCGCCGTCGAGGCGGTCACCGCGCTCGCCCGCAGCCTGGGCAAGGAGCCGGTCGCGGTCGGCGACCGGCCGGGGTTCGTCGCCGACGGTCTGCTCTTCGGCTATCTCAACCAGGCCGCCGCGATGTACGAGGCCAACTACGCCTCCCGGGAGGACATCGACGCGGCGATGCGGCTCGGCTGCGGGCTGCCGATGGGCCCGCTCGCGCTGCTCGACCTGATCGGCGTCGACACCGCCCGTACCGTCCTGGAGGCGATGTACGCCGAGTCCCGCGACCGGCTGCACGCCCCGGCCCCCGTACTGCGCCAGCTGAGCGACGCCGGGCTGACCGGCCGCAAGGCGGGCCGCGGCTTCTACACGTACGCGGAGCCGGGCGGCCAGGAGGTGGTGCCGGACGCGCTGACCCCGAAGGACGGCTCCTCGGCGGTGGCCGGGCGGCCCGTGCGCTCGGTGGGGGTGGCGGGTTCCGGGACGATGGCCTCGGGGATCGCCGAGGTCTTCGCGAAGGCCGGGTACGACGTGGTGCTCGCCGCCCGCGGCCAGGAGAAGGCGGACGCCGCCAAGGGCCGGATCGCCAGGTCCCTGGAGCGCTCCGTCGCCAAGGGGCGGCTGACGGCCGGGGCGCGGGACGCGGCGCTGGACCGGATCACCGCGGCCGGTTCGCTGGACGCCTTCGCCGGGGTCGATCTCGCGGTGGAGGCCGTCGCCGAGGACCTGGCGGTCAAGCAGCAGCTGTTCGGGGCGCTGGACAAGGTCTGCCGGCCGGGCGCCGTCCTCGCCACCACCACGTCCTCGCTGCCGGTCGTGGCGATCGCGCGGGCCACCTCGCGCCCCGAGGACGTGATCGGTATGCACTTCTTCAACCCGGCCCCGGCGATGAAGCTGGTCGAGGTGGTCCGTACGGTGCTCACCGCCGACGACGTCCACGCCACCGTCCGCGAGGTGTGCGCAGTCGTCCGCAAGCACCCGGTGGACTGCGGGGACCGGGCCGGGTTCATCGTGAACGCGCTGCTCTTCCCGTACCTGAACAACGCGATCAAGATGGTCGAGGAGCACTACGCGAGCCTCGACGACATCGACGCCGCGATGAAGCTGGGCGGCGGCTACCCGATGGGCCCCTTCGAGCTGCTCGACGTGGTCGGGCTGGACGTCTCGCTGGCCATCGAGAAGGTGCTGCACAACGAGTTCCGCGACCCGGGCCTGGCCCCGGCGCCGCTCCTCGAGCACCTGGTGGCCGCGGGCTGCCTCGGCCGCAAGACGGGGCGCGGCTTCCGCGAGCATGCCCGCCGCTGACCGCGGGGCCGGGTGGGGAGGGCTGCTCGATCCGTCGGGCGGTCCTCCCCCACGGGCGCACTCCCCCGACCCGATGCAGTACGTTCACACCATGTCCCAGCCCGCCAGGTCCTCCCGTGCCACCGCCGCGCCCGACGCCCCGGAAAGTGCCGCAGGCACGCGCGCCGCCGCCCAACGGCTCAAAATGCGCCGTGAGCTGGCCGCCGCGGCCATGGAGCTCTTCGCCACCAAGGGCTACGAGGCGACGACCGTCGACGAGATCGCGGGCGCCGCCGGGGTCGCCCGGCGGACGTTCTTCCGGCACTTCCGTTCCAAGGAAGAGGCGATCTTCCCGGACCACGACGACACCCTCGTCAGGGCGGAAGCCGTCCTCAACGCGGCACCGGCGCACGAACACCCCCTCGACACGGTCTGCCGCGGCATCAAGGAAGTCATGAAGATGTACGCGGCGAAGCCCGCGGTCTCCGTGGCCCGTTACAAGCTGACCCGCGAGGTGCCCACCCTCCGGGAGGCGGAGATCGCCTCGGTGGCCCGCTACGAGCGGCTGTTCACCCGCTATCTGCTGGGCCATTTCGACGAGCGCGACCACCATGTCGGCAACGACGACCCGCTGCTGGCGGAGGTCGCGGCGTCCGCCGTCGTCACCGCGCACAACCATGTGCTGCGCCGCTGGCTGCGGGCGGGTGGCGAGGGCGACGTGGAGGCACAGCTCGACCACGCCTTCGCGATCGTCCGCGACACCTTCGGCACCGGCATCGGGGCCGGGCGGACCGCCACCGCCGAGCCCGCGCCGCAGCCCGCCGCCTCGGTGGCGTCGCAGGGCGAGGTGCTGGTCGCCGTGGCGCGGACGGACGCGCCGCTCGACGAGGTGATGCGTACGATCCAGCAGGCACTCAGGGACCGCTGACCCGGGGCGGCCCGCCACCGCCGAAACCCGTTTGCCACCCCCGCGCGCCGGTGCTGGGGTGGCCGGATGAATCCTGACCACCACACACTGCTGGCCCTTTTCGACCGCGAGATGCGCGAGCACGCCCGCCCGGACGGCCCCGGCGTCCGGGTCGAGCACACCGGCGACGTCGTACGGCAGGTCGGCACGGCCGACGACTGGAACGCGGTCGTCTGGTTGGCCCCGGACCTGGACCCCGCCCGGGCGGACGCGGTGATCGCGGCCCAGGTGGCGCACTACACGGCGCTCGGGCACGACGAGTTCGAGTGGAAGCTGTACGGGCACGACCGGCCGGCCGGTCTGGCGGACCGGCTCCTGGCGGCCGGCTTCGAGGCGGAGGAGCCGGAGACCCTGGTCGTCGCCCCGGTCGGGAAGCTCTCGACGGAGGTGGCGCTGCCCGAGGGCGTCCGGCTGCGCACCGTGCGGGACGCGGACGACGTGGAGCTGATGGCCCGCGCCAGTGAGCGGGCGTTCGGCTCGGACTGGTCGCGGCTGCGCCATCAGGTACTGACCAGGCTGGCCGAGGACCCGGACGACTTCGTCGGCGTCCTCGCCATGGCGGGCGACGAGCCGGTGAGTGCGGCCCGGATGGAGCTCTACCCGGGCACGGGCTTCGCGGGCCTCTGGGGCGGCGGCACGGTCGAGGAGTGGCGCGGCAAGGGCGTCTACCGGGCCCTGGTGGCCTTCCGTGCCCGCATCGCGGCGGAGCGGGGCTACCGCTATCTCCAGGTCGACGCCTCCGACATGAGCCGCCCGATCCTCCAGCGGCTCGGATTCACGGCTCTGACCACCACGACCCCCTTCGTGTACCGGCCCCACTGATCGATCATTCGCCGCTCATTCCTGGCCAAAGGCCAGCGAAACACCCTTCACGCCGCTCATCGGTGCCCTGCGGGTGACAACTGAGAGAAATTGTTGGCACGGAGTGCCTTGCCACGTGTCACGGAGTGCCATACGTTGAAGTGGTCCGGGCGGCCGACGTACCGAGAACTCGCGTACGACGGCTGTCCCGGCGGGCGATACGCCCGCACGCCCGGACGCCTGCGTCACAGGCACCCCTTCCGCTCCACAGAGCAAGCCGAAGCTTTCGACCGCCGGACCGACGGCACCCTCTCTCCACCCCACCGCATCCCCTCTGCTCGCAGGGACTCTCAAGCGTTCCCTCAGCGCCCCCACCCGCCGGAGGCACCCCGTGAAGGAAATCCTGGACGCGATCCAGTCGCCGGACAGCACGGCCGCCGACTTCGCCGCCCTGTCCATCCCCGAGTCGTACCGCGCGGTGACCGTGCACAAGGACGAGACCGAGATGTTCCGCGGGCTCGCCACCCGCGACAAGGACCCCCGCAAGTCCCTGCACCTGGACGAGGTCCCGGTGCCGGAACTCGGCCCCGGCGAGGCCCTGGTCGCCGTCATGGCGAGCTCGGTGAACTACAACTCGGTCTGGACCTCGATCTTCGAGCCGATGTCCACCTTCGGCTTCCTGGAGCGCTACGGACGGCTCAGCGAGCTCACCAGGCGCCACGACCTGCCGTACCACGTCATCGGGTCGGACCTGGCGGGCGTCGTCCTGCGCACCGGTCCGGGCGTCAACGCCTGGCAGCCGGGCGACGAGGTCGTCGCGCACTGCCTCAGCGTGGAGCTGGAGTCGAGCGACGGGCACAACGACACGATGCTCGACCCCGAGCAGCGCATCTGGGGCTTCGAGACCAACTTCGGCGGTCTCGCCGAGATCGCGCTGGTCAAGTCCAACCAGCTGATGCCGAAGCCGAAGCACCTCAGCTGGGAGGAGGCCGCGGCTCCGGGCCTGGTCAACTCCACCGCGTACCGCCAGCTCGTCTCGCGCAACGGCGCGGGGATGAAGCAGGGCGACAACGTGCTGATCTGGGGGGCCAGCGGCGGACTCGGCTCGTACGCCACCCAGTTCGCGCTGGCGGGCGGCGCCAACCCGATCTGTGTCGTCTCCAGCGAGCAGAAGGCCGACATCTGCCGGCGGATGGGCGCCGAGGCCGTCATCGACCGCAGCGCCGAGGGCTACCGGTTCTGGAAGGACGAGCACCACCAGGACCCCAAGGAGTGGAAGCGGTTCGGCAAGCGCATCCGCGAACTGACCGGCGGCGAGGACGTGGACATCGTCTTCGAGCACCCCGGCCGCGAGACCTTCGGCGCCTCGGTCTACGTCACCCGCAAGGGCGGCACCATCGTCACCTGCGCCTCGACCTCCGGCTTCCAGCACGAGTACGACAACCGCTACCTGTGGATGTCGCTGAAGCGGATCGTGGGCTCGCACTTCGCCAACTACCGCGAGGCGTGGGAGGCCAACCGGCTGGTCGCCAAGGGGAAGATCCACCCCACGCTGTCGAAGGTCTACTCCCTGGAGGAGACCGGCCAGGCCGCCCACGACGTGCACCGCAACCTCCACCAGGGCAAGGTGGGCGTGCTGGCCCTGGCGCCCCGCGAGGGACTCGGCGTCCGGGACACCGAGCTGCGCGAGCGTCACCTCGACGCGATCAACCTGTTCCGCGACACCCCGGCGGAGCGGACCGGCGACCACGGCCGGGACGTCTGACATGAGCGAGCGCCAGAAGGACCGCCCGTGGCTCATGCGGACGTACGCCGGCCACTCGACCGCCGAGGCGTCCAACGAGCTCTACCGGCGCAACCTCGCCAAGGGCCAGACCGGCCTCTCCGTCGCCTTCGACCTGCCGACGCAGACCGGCTACGACCCCGACCACGTCCTCGCCCGCGGCGAGGTCGGCCGGGTCGGCGTCCCCGTCTCGCACCTCGGTGACATGCGGAGGCTGTTCCAGGACATCCCGCTGGAGCGGATGAACACCTCGATGACGATCAACGCCACCGCGATGTGGCTGCTGGCGCTCTACCAGGTGGTCGCCGAGGAACAGGGCGCCGATCCCGCGAAGCTCCAGGGCACCACGCAGAACGACATCGTCAAGGAATACCTCTCGCGCGGGACGCACGTCTTCCCGCCCGGCCCCTCGCTGCGGCTGACCACCGACATGATCGCGTACACGGTCGGCCGCATCCCGAAGTGGAACCCGATCAACATCTGCAGCTACCACCTGCAGGAGGCGGGGGCCACCCCGGTCCAGGAGATCGCGTACGCCATGTCGACCGCGATCGCGGTGCTGGACGCCGTACGCGACTCCCGGCAGGTGCCCGAGGAACGGTTCGGCGACGTGGTCGCGCGGATCTCGTTCTTCGTCAACGCGGGCGTCCGCTTCGTCGAGGAGATGTGCAAGATGCGCGCCTTCGGCCGCATCTGGGACCGGATCACCCGCGAGCGGTACGGCATCACCGACGCCAAGCAGCGCCGCTTCCGCTACGGCGTCCAGGTCAACTCGCTCGGACTGACCGAGGCTCAGCCGGAGAACAACGTCCAGCGCATCGTCCTGGAGATGCTGGCCGTCACCCTCTCCAAGGACGCCCGCGCCCGCGCCGTCCAGCTGCCCGCCTGGAACGAGGCGCTGGGCCTGCCCCGGCCCTGGGACCAGCAGTGGTCGCTCCGCATCCAGCAGGTGCTCGCGCACGAGAGCGATCTGCTGGAGTACGAGGACATCTTCGCCGGGTCGCACGTGATCGAGGCCAAGGTGGACGAGCTGGTCGCGCTCTCGCTCGCCGAGATCGACCGGATCGAGGAGATGGGCGGCGCCATGGCGGCCGTCGAGTCCGGCTATCTGAAGTCGGAGCTGGTCTCCTCGCACGCCGCCCGGCGGGCCCGGATCGAGGCCGGTGAGGAGCGGATCGTCGGCGTCAACATCTACGAGACGACCGAGCCGAACCCGCTCACCGCGGACCTCGACGGGGCGATCATGACGGTCGACCCGGCCAACGAGGCAACCGTGGTCGCCGCCCTGCACCGCTGGCGCGACCACCGCGACGAGGCCCGCGCCACCGACGCGCTGGCCGCGCTGAAGAAGGCCGCCGCGGGCACCGACAACATGATGGAAGCGACCGTGGAGTGCGCCCGCGCGGGTGTCACCACCGGCGAGTGGTCCTGGGCGCTGCGCGACGTCTTCGGCGAGTTCCGGGCCCCGACGGGCGTCTCGTCCGCCCCGCTCGCGGTGCCCGCCGAGGCGGGCTCCCCGCTGGCACTGGTCCGCGGGAAGGTCGCCCGCACCGCGGCGGACCTGGGTGTCGGACGGCTGCGGCTGCTGGTCGGCAAGCCCGGCCTGGACGGTCACTCCAACGGCGCCGAGCAGATCGCCGTACGGGCCCGCGACGCCGGGTTCGAGGTCGTCTACCAGGGAATCCGGCTGACCCCCGAGCAGATCGTCTCGGCCGCGCTCGCCGAGGACGTGCACTGCGTCGGGCTGTCGATCCTGTCCGGCTCGCACGCCGAGCTCGTGCCGGACGTGCTGGGCCGGCTGCGCGCCGCGGGCGCCGACGAGATCCCGGTCATCGCGGGCGGGATCATTCCGCCCGCCGACGCCGCGGCCCTGGTCGGGGCCGGTGTCGCCGCCGTATTCACCCCGAAGGACTTCGGTATCACGGAGATCATCGGCCGTATCGTCGACGAGATCCGGAAAGCGAACAAGCTCGACCCTCTGGAGGTCCCCGCATGACTGCCGTCAACCGCCTGCGCCCGCGCCGCTCGTGCCTGGCCGTGCCCGGCTCGAACCCGCGGTTCCTGGAAAAGGCCCAGGGACTCCCCGCCGACCAGGTCTTCCTCGACCTGGAGGACGCCTGCGCCCCGCTCGCCAAGGAGGGTGCCCGGCACACCATCGTGGACGCGTTGAACAACGGTGACTGGACGGGCAAGACCCGGGTCGTCCGGGTCAACGACTGGACCACGCACTGGACGTACCGGGACGTCATCACCGTCGTCGAGGGGGCCGGCCAGAACCTGGACTGCATCATGCTGCCGAAGGTCCAGGACGCCCAGCAGGTGGTCGCCCTGGACCTGCTGCTGACCCAGATCGAGAAGACGATGGGCCTCGAGGTCGGGAGGATCGGCATCGAGGCGCAGATCGAGAACGCCAAGGGCCTGGTGAACATCGACGACATCGCGGCCGCCTCGCTCCGACTGGAGACGCTGATCTTCGGCCCGGCCGACTTCATGGCCTCGATCAACATGAAGACCCTGGTCGTCGGTCAGCAGCCGCCCGGCTACGGCGCCGACGCGTACCACTACATCCTGATGCGCATTCTGATGGCGGCCCGCACGCACGACCTCCAGGCGATCGACGGCCCCTTCCTCCAGATCCGGGACGTGGACGCGTACCGCGAGGTCGCCGGGCGCGCGGCGGCCCTCGGCTTCGACGGCAAGTGGGTGCTGCACCCGGGCCAGGTCGAGGCGGCCAACGAGGTGTTCTCGCCCTCGCAGGAGGACTACGACCATGCCGAGCTGATCCTCGACGCCTACGAATGGTGCACCTCCGAGGCGGGCGGCAAGAAGGGTTCGGCGATGCTCGGCGACGAGATGATCGACGAGGCGAGCCGCAAGATGGCCCTGGTCATCGCGGGCAAGGGCCGCGCCGCCGGTATGCGGCGCACCTCCAAGTTCGAAGCACCGGAGGCCTGATCATGCAGTTCGGCCGCACTTATGAGGAGTTCGAGGTCGGTGCTGTCTACAAGCACTGGCCCGGAAAGACGGTCACCGAGTACGACGACCACCTTTTCTGTCTGCTGACCATGAATCATCACCCCTTGCACATGGACAGCAACTACGCGGAGCGGACGACCGATTTCGGGAAGAACGTCGTCGTCGGCAACTACGTCTACTCGCTGCTGCTCGGCATGTCCGTGCCGGACGTCTCCGGAAAGGCCATCGCCAATCTGGAGGTCGAGTCGCTGAAGCACGTCGCGCCGACCTTCCACGGGGACACGATCTACGGCGAGACGACCGTTCTCGACAAGATTCCGTCAAAATCCCGGAGCGACCGCGGAATCGTGTACGTGGAGACCCGGGGCCACAAGCAGGACGGCACCCTGGTCTGCGTGTTCCGCCGCAAGGTGATGGTCCCCACCGAGACGTACATCAAGGAGCGCGGCGGCGAGCAGCCCGGCCGCCCCGAGCCCGAGCAGCCTTCGCAGAAGAACGTGGAGAAATAGCCATGACGCGACTCGCCCAGACCGCCGGCCTCACCGACATCCAGCGGGAAATCATCTCCACGGTCCGGGATTTCGTCGACAAGGAGATCATTCCGGTCGCGACGGCGCTGGAGCACCGCGACGAGTACCCGACCGAAATCGTCGAAGGCCTCAAGGAACTCGGCCTGTTCGGGCTGATGATCCCCGAGGAGTACGGGGGGCTGGGTGAGTCGCTTCTCACATACGCGCTGTGCGTGGAGGAACTCTCCCGCGGCTGGATGAGCGTGTCGGGAATCATCAACACGCACTTCATCGTGGCGTACATGCTCAAGCAGCACGGCACCCAGGAACAGAAGGACACGTTCCTGCCCCGCATGGCGCTGGGCGAGGTCCGGGGCGCGTTCTCGATGTCCGAGCCCGCGCTGGGCTCGGACGTCTCGGCGATCAGCTCCAGGGCCGTCAGGGACGGCGAGGAGTACATACTGAACGGCCAGAAGATGTGGCTGACGAACGGCGGCACCTCCTCACTGGTGGCCGTGCTGTGCCGGAGTGACGAAGGCCACCCCGAGGGCACCGCCCCGCACAAGTCGATGACCACCTTCCTGATCGAGAAGGAACCCGGTTTCGGGGAGATCAAGCCCGGTCTCACCATTCCCGGCAAGATCGACAAAATGGGCTACAAGGGCGTCGACACGACCGAGCTCATCATGGATGGGCTACGAATTCCGGCCAATCGAGTGCTGGGCGGCACCACCGGTCGAGGGTTTTACCAAATGATGGACGGGGTCGAGGTCGGCCGGGTAAATGTGGCGGCCCGTGGCTGCGGCGTCGCGCAGCGTGCGTTCGAGCTGGGGGTGTCGTACGCCCAGCAGCGCCAGACCTTCGGAAAGCCGATCGCCCAGCACCAGGCCATCCAGTTCAAGCTGGCCGAAATGGCCACCAAGGTGGAAGCCGCGCATGCGATGATGGTAAACGCAGCGCGCAAAAAGGACTCCGGGGAACGAAATGACCTGGAGGCAGGGATGGCGAAGTACCTCGCCTCCGAGTACTGCAAGGAAGTCGTCGAGGACGCCTTCCGCATCCATGGCGGCTACGGCTTCTCCAAGGAGTACGAGATCGAGCGCCTCTACCGGGAGGCGCCGATGCTGCTTATCGGCGAAGGTACCGCCGAGATCCAGAAAATGATCATTGGGCGCCGACTCCTCGAGGAGTACCGGTTCCAGGGGTGATTGTCCCTTTGCGGGCGATTTGGCCGCGAAGAAGATCACACCCTGTCATCCTCGGCCGGTGCCTGCCCACCGTCCGACTCGGCTGCTGGCTTGCCCAGTTGTTGCTCGCAACCGATAACATCGCCGGAAAAGCCGCCGTCCCCCGTTGCCAGCGCGGCCTCATCCGCTACGAAGGTCATCCATGCCCGACAGCCAAACCTCTGCACCACGCGGCGGGGTCCGCCTTGCGCGCGGAGCTTCGCCGTGGCTCCTCCCGACCGTCGCCACCGCGGCGCTCAGCCTCTCCCGGGCACGCAAGTCCGGACGCTGGGCCGCGGTCGCCGTGCCCACCACCGCGCTCGCGGCGGGCATGCTGTGGTTCTTCCGCGACCCCGAGCGCGAGATCGCCCAGGGCCGGGTCATTTCCCCGGCCGACGGCGTGGTGCAGAGCATCATGCCGTGGAAGGACGGACGCACCCGCGTCGCGATCTTCATGAGCCCGCTGAACGTCCACGTCAACCGCGCGCCGCTGGCCGGCACGGTGACCTCGGTCGAACACGTCCCCGGCGGGTTCGTTCCGGCGTTCAACAAGGAGAGCGAGAACAACGAGCGCGTCGTCTGGCACTTCGACACCGAGCTCGGCGACATCGAGATGGTGCAGATCGCGGGTGCGGTCGCCCGGCGCATCGTCCCGTACGTCCCGCAGGGTACGAAGGTGGAGCAGGGCGAGCGCATCGGTCTGATCCGCTTCGGCTCGCGGGTCGACATCTACCTTCCGGAAGGTGTCGATGTCGCGGTCGAGGTCGGCCAGGCCACCACCGCGGGGGTGACTCGAATTGACCGTGATTGATCCTGATACAAAGGCCGGCTGGGTGCCGGAATCGGAGTCCGAGGAGGACGCCGGCGAGGACATGCCGCTCTCTCTGCGGCTGTCGATAGCGGACACCCTCACGCTCGGCAACGCGACCTGCGGATTCATGGCGGTGTACTTCACCACCACCGGAATCCTCATCCCGCACCTCACGGGCAGTGACGAGAGCGGCATGGCGCGGCACTCCGCGGCCACCGCCGTGATCCTCATGCTCCTCGCGGCGGTCTTCGACCTCTTCGACGGGCTCGTGGCGCGCAAGCTCCGCTCCTCGCCGATGGGGGCCGAGCTGGACAACCTCTCGGACCTGATCAGCTTCGGGCTCGCCCCGGCCTACTTCGTCCTGGTCTACGGCATGGTCGCGGACGACGCGCATCAGCGGGTGTCGGCGCTGGCGGCGGTCGTGGTGCTGCTGGCGGTGGTGCTCAGGCTTGCCAGATTCTCCTGCGTGACCATGAAGGACGGCATGTTCCAGGGCATGCCGAGCCCCTTCGGAGCGCTCACGGTCGTCTCGATCGTGCTCCTGGAGCTGCCCTTCGTGCCGACGCTCCTCGCGATCGTCGGCGTGGCGTGGCTGATGGTCAGCCGGGTCGAGTACCCGAAGCCGCGGGGCGTGCTCGCGGTGGCGATGCTCAGCTGGATCGTCTCCGCGATGGGGCTCCTGGCCGCGTGGGCGCTGGACGCCCCGGGCGGGCAGCTGCTCCTGCAGACCGGCTGCGCGCTCCAGGTCGTCCTGGGCGCGGTCATCCCGCTCTTCGCGACGGCCCGGCGGGTGAACACCTTCCGCGACAACCGCCGCGAGGCGCGGACCGCGCAGCTGCCGTAGCGGCCGCGAGGAACGTACGAGAAGGACCCGGGTGCTCCCCAGCACCCGGGTCCTTCCGCGTTCGGCGGGCCCCGCGCGGGCACCGGTGTCCGAGGGCTCGGGCACAGTATGTTGACCCCTGGGGAACGGGGGCTTCCACGGTCGTCCGCGGAGCGGAGCCACGGGCGCGGTCCCTGGAAGCCAGGCCATGACCACGAAGGACTCGGACCCCGATGACAGAGAACGCCGACATGATCGACTTCGTCCGGGCGCGCCTCGCCGACGAGGAGCGCATCGCGCTGGAGGCGGGCGGCGACAGCTGGCGGTGTCCGGACGGTGTGCCCGGCGAGATCCACGACCGCTCCGGGTCCATCGCGTTCACCCTGCGCAATCTCGGGTTCGACCAGCACATCGCGCTCCAGGATCCGGCGCGCACACTGCGCCGGATCGAGACGAGCCGGGTGCTCCTGAACGAGTACGCGGAGGTCGCGGACCTGGACACCGACCGGCCCGAGCCCGACTTCCGGTCCGGGCGGGCGGTCGGGCTGGGGTTCGCCGTGCGGCAGCTGGCCGCGGAGCACGCCGCCCACCCCGGGTACCGGGCCAGGTGGCTGCCCCGGTTCATCCAGTAGCGGCCTTCGCGGGCGGCGGCGGGCGGGTGGATGGGCCTAAGGTTTCAGAAGGGACGCATCGGACCGCCCGGGGACGCCATGCACCGACACCGCAGGGAATCGGAGAACGCCCAGGAGCTCCTCGTGGACCTCGGCCGCCTCGTCGACCAGGCCCTGGAGGACATCCGGCACCAGCGCGCCCGCGCCGAGCTCGGCATGGCCCTCCAGCGGCACATGCTCCCCGCCGCGCTGCCCGAGTTCCCGGGGCTGCGGATCGGGACCCGGTATTCGCCCTCGCAGGACGGTCTGGCCGTCGGCGGTGACTTCTACGACGCGTTCGCCCTGCGGGACGGGGCGGCGGGGATCGCCATCGGGGACGTGCAGGGGCACGGGGTGGAGGCTGCGGCCCTGATGGGTGAGGTCCGTGCCAGTCTCCGGGCGCTCGCCAGTGTCACCGCCGACCCCGGCCGGGTGCTGGCCCGCGCCAACGACCTGCTGATCTCGCTGGGCGGCGATCTCTTCACGACCTGCTGTCTGCTGAGCGTCGTCCCGACGAGCGGCCGGCTGTCGGTGGCGCGGGCCGGGCACGTACCGGTCGTGTGGGGCACCGACGACGGCGGGTCCGGTGTGCTCCTGGACCCCGGCGGGGTGCCGCTGGGCATTCTGGAGGGCCAGCGGTATCCGGTGACCCGCCGGCGGATGCACGGGCCCGGGTATCTGGTGCTGCTGACCGACGGGGTCGTGGAGGGGCCCGCCTACCCGGTCGACGAGGGACTCGCCGCCGTCGCGGAGGTGGTCGGCGCCGCGCGCGGGGCCGATCCCGAGGAGCTGGCCGGGCGGGTGATCGAGGTGGCGAACCTGACCGGTCACGAGGACGACGCCGCCGTGCTCGTGGTGCGGTACGACGGGCTGCCGGGGGACGGCGCCTGACGCGTCCGGCGGCGGGCGGCCCTCCGGTGCCCGATGCTGGGAAGGTGGACAGAACGCGGTTGCGGCCGCAGGCGGTCACGGTCCTGACGGTCCTCGCGGTGGCCGCCTGCTACTACGCGACAGCCCGGATCGGGCTGCTCCAGCCGCTGGTACGCGGCCAGGTCACCGCGCTCTGGCCGTCGACCGGGATCGCGGTCGCGGCGCTGCTCCTGTTCGGGCTGAGGGTCTGGCCCGGAATCGCGCTCGGCGCCTTCCTCGTGAACCTCACCATCGGGCCGTCCCCGCCGTACGTGCTGGTGATCGCCGCCGGGAACACCCTCGCCCCGCTCTGCTCCGTCCTGCTGCTGCGCCGCGCGGGGTTCCGCAACGAGCTCGACCGGCTGCGGGACGCGCTGGCGCTCGTCTTCCTGGGCGCGCTGGCGGGCATGCTGATCAGCTCCGCCACGGGCGTCGGCGCCCTGGTCGCCTCGGGGGCGCTGCGGGCCGCGGAATTCTGGCCGACCTGGTCGGTGTGGTGGACCGGTGACGCCATCGGGGTCATGGTCGTGACGCCGTTCCTGCTCGCCCTGCGCCGGGCGCGGCTGCCGAGCGGGGCCGACCCGGCCGACTGGGCGGAGGCCGCCGTACTGACAGTGGGCGCCGGGGCCGTCACCGTACTGGTCACCGGGGTGATCGGCGCCCCCCTGCTCTTTCTGGTGTTCCCGTTCCTGGTCTGGGCCGCCTTCCGCTTCGAGCGCGGCGGCGCCGCGTGCTGCGCGCTGGGGGTGACGGTGTTCGCGGCGCTCGGTGCCGGGCGGGGCACCGGTCCCTTCGCCCACCACAGTCTGCTGACCAACATGATCACGCTCCAGGCGTTCATCGGCACCGCCGCGCTCACCTCGCTGGTGATGGCCGCGGTCGTCACGGAGCGAAGGGCCACGTACCGGGAGATCAAGCGGCTCTGCGCGCAGCTCTCCGGGAAGGTGGACCGGCAGGACCTCTGAGTCACTCCATCGGTCCTACGACGGGTGCGCGAAGCGGTGATCCGCCGCAGGCTGTGGGGTGACGGCACCGCGACAAGGGCAACCGGACGGCCGCTGTACGGGCGTACGGGCGCCGTAAGAGGTGGAGCCATGCCCCATGTGTCTGCGCATGTCCATGTGTCCCGCCCCGCCGACGAGATCTTCTCGTTCCTGCGGGATCCGCGGAACCTGGCGGAATGGTCCTCGACCATAGACCGGGTGATCGAGGGCCCGGTCGTCGCCGAACCGGGCGACGAGTACACCTGCAAGTTCCCCGGCAGACGGCGGATGCACCGGCTGCGGTGCACCGCGAGCACTCCCGGCCAGTACCTCGCCTTCCGCGGTACGGGCATGTGGACGCCGCTGGGCCGTCACTCCCCCGAGCTGCAGTTCCGGCTGAGTCCCGGCGTGGAGGGGACGACGGTCACGGTCTCGGTCCGCCCGCATCTGGACGGCGGCATGATCATTCTGGCGCCGTTCGTGACGATGGCCTGGCGCCGGGACCTGCCTTCGGAGCTCCGCTGCCTGGCCGAGCTGCTGAGCGGCGGGCGGCGGGAGCCGGACGCCGGTGACCAGGACGGCCGGGACACGGCCCCGTCCACGACCTGAGGTCCCGTCCTCGAAGGGCCGTCGCCCGGCCGCGGGCCGGGCCGTGCCCCGTCGGATGCGCGGCGCGGTCGTGAGGCGGCGGAGTCGTCCTCGTACCGGACGTACGGGGTCGGTCCGACGCCGTGGCGGGCGTGCCTGCCGGGCGTCGCACGGCAGGCGGCGGTCCGGCCGGGCCCGGGACGGACACGGTCCGGCGTGCGGGGGCGGGGCAGCGCTCCCC
>NZ_JBHJQP010000121.1:0-25679 GCF_042262625.1 Streptomyces sp. NPDC056347
CCGCGGGACGTCCCGCGGGGCGGCGGCCCTCCGGCCCGGTTACGCCACCGTGCGGATGAGCTTCTTGTTGACGAACTCGTCGATGCCCGGGCGGCCCAGCTCGCGGCCGAAGCCGGAGCGCTTGATGCCGCCGAAGGGCAGTTCGGCACCCTCGGCGCCGACGCCGTTGACGAACACCATGCCGGCCTCGATGCCGTCGGCGACGCGGGCGGCCTGTGCCGGGTCCGTGGTGAAGACGTACGAGCCGAGGCCGTACGGGGTGTCGTTGGCGATGCGCAGCGCGTCCGCCTCGTCGGCCGCCCGGAAGACCATGGCGACCGGGCCGAAGAGTTCCTGGCGGGCCGTGGCGTGCTCGGTGGTGAGGCCGGTGAGGACCCCGGCCGGGAAGTGGGCGCCGCTGCGCTCGCCCTCGGTGTGCAGTGTGGCGCCCTCCGCGACGGCGGCGGCCACCTGGCGCTCCAGGGTGTCGGCCGCGGCGACCGAGGAGAGCGGAGCGCCGGACTGGCGGGCGAGGAGCGAGGCGGTGAACTTCTCCACGAAGGTGTCGTAGAGGCCGTCGGTGACCACGAACCGCTTCGCGGCGTTGCAGGCCTGGCCGGTGTTGTCCAGACGGGCGGAGACGGCGGCGTCCACGACGGAGTCGAGGTCGTCGGTGGACAGCACGATGAACGGGTCGGAGCCGCCGAGTTCGAGGACGACCTTCTTCAGGTGGCGCCCGGCGATCTCGGCGACGGCGGCACCGGCGCGCTCCGAGCCGGTCAGGGACACGCCGTGGACGCGCGGGTCGGCGATCACGTCGGCGATCTGCTCGTTGGTGGCGTACACGTTGACGTACGCGCCGGCGGGGAAGCCGGCCTCGGCGACCAGCCGCTCCAGGAGGGCGGCGGTGGCCGGGCACTGCGGGGCGTGCTTGAGGACGATGGTGTTGCCCAGGGCGAGGTTCGGGGCGGCGAACCGGGCGACCTGGTAGGCGGGGAAGTTCCACGGCATGATGCCGAGCAGCACACCCACCGGACCGCGCCGGATGACGGCCCGGCCGGGGCCGGAGGTGACGGAGAGCTCCTCGTCGGCGAGGAACTCCTCGGCGTGGTCGGCGTAGTAGTGGTAGATGTCGACGCAGAAGTCGATCTCGCCCTCCGCCTCGTCGAGCGGCTTGCCCATCTCGCGCACGATGCCCGCCGCCAGTTCGGCGCGGCGCTCGGCGTGCAGGTCGCCGAGCCGGCGCAGGAGCGCGGCGCGCTCGGCCACGGAGGTGCTCCGTCCCCAGGCGGTGGCGGCGTGGGCGGCGTCGACGGCCGCGGTCACCTCGGCGTCGGTGGCGGTCGGGTAGGTCTGGGCGGTCGTGCCGGTGGAGGGGTCGGTGACGGCGTACATCGGGTCTCCAGGAGGTACGGGGGTGGGGCAGGGGCCGTGGGTCGGCCTCGGGTCCAAGTGTGGCGCGAGGTGCCGGTTTCGCGGAGTTCCTACGGTTCGAGAATGGTTCGGGCCCCGACGGCGGACTTGAGGTCCTCGAAGGCGGCGGCCGCCTCGTGGAGCGGGCGGACGTTGCCGATCAGCTCGTCGAGCGGCAGCCGGCCGGCCAGGTGGAGGCGGGCCAGCTTCGGGATGTCGATGGCGCCGACGCTGGAGCCGTAGTTGCAGCCCAGGACGCGCTTGCCCTGGTCGGCGAGGTCGAAGAGGTTGAACGAGCCCGTCGCGTCGACGGGGGCCATGCCGACCAGGACGGCCGCCCCGCCGGAGGTGAGCATGCCGGGGAGGGTCTCGATGACCTTGGGGCTGCCGATGGCCTCGAAGGCGTAGTCGGCCCCGCCGAGTTCCTTCTGGCACCAGGCGGCCACATCGGTGGTGGCGGCGTCGAGCGTGTGGGTCGCGCCGAAGCGTTCGGCGGCGGCGAGGCGCTCGGGCGAGAGGTCGACGGCGATGATCGGGTCGGCCCCCACCAGGCGCAGGCCCATCACCACGGACAGGCCCACCCCGCCGGCGCCGATGACGACCGCGGACTCGCCGGGCCGCACCCGGGCGGTGTTCATGACCGCGCCGATGCCGGTGGAGATGGAGCAGCCCAGCAGGGCTCCGATGCCGAACGGCAGCTCGTCGGGGACCTTGACCGCGGCCGACTCGGGTACGACGACCCGGCTGGTGAACGCGCCGAGGCCGAGGTACGGCCAGACCTCCTCGCCGTCGGCGTCGGTGATGGGGGTCGTCCCGTCGGGCAGGGTGTTGGCCACGGCCCGGGTGCCGGTGCAGAGCCAGGCCATTCCGGCCAGGCACTTGCGACAGCGGCGGCAGGGCGCGAACCAGGAGAGGACGACGTGGTCGCCCGGTGCGACCGCGCCGACGCCGTCGCCCACGGCCGTGACCACGCCGGCGGCCTCGTGGCCCAGTACGAGGGGGCGGTCGCTGGGCCAGTCACCCGTCAGGATGTGCAGGTCGGAGTGGCACACCCCGGCGGCGCGGACGTCGATCTCGACCTCGCCCGGTCCGGCGGGCCGGTGGGAGACCTGGCGGGTGTGCAGGCCCGCGACGGGGTCGTAGGCGATGGCGGGGGAGAGGTTCGCGGACATCAGAGAGCCTTGATTTCTTCGGACGGCGAGGTGTTGTCGGAGGCGCGGGTGTTCCCGGGCCCGGAGGGGGCGAGCCGGGTGTGGGGTCTGGCGACGGCGACGTAGACCAGGCCGACGACCAGCAGCGCGGAGAAGACCAGGACCACGGCCCAGATCTGGACCCAGCTGCCCGAGGGCGGGGCGAGTTCGGCGCGGGGCCAGGCGATGTTGACGGCCTCGAACAGCAGCCACACCACGGCGAGTACGTTGATCACCAGACCGGCCCGGCCCGGGCGGAACTCGCCCCGAGCCGGATTCCAGCGGCCGCGCAGGCGTGCGTACAGCGCGACGAGGGCGACCGTCAGGAAGACGAAGTAGAAGCCGCCGGACCCGAAGGAGATCAGCGTGGCCGCCGCGTTGCCGTTGAGCCCGAGCAGCAGGCCCAGGCCCGCGAGCACGGCCGTCGCGGTCAGCGCGACCCAGGGGATCTGCCGCTCCCCGACCTTGGCGAGCTGGGCGGAGCAGGGCAGCTGACGGTCCCGTGCGAAGGCGTAGACCGCCCGCCCGATGTAGGTCTGGATCGAGATGGCGCAGGCGAAGAAGGCGACCAGGACGACGACGATGAACGGCTTCTCGCTCCAGCCGCCCAGGCTCTGCGTCACCGCGTCGAAGACGGGGTCCACGGTCTTCCCGGAGACGGCGTCCTCGGGGCGGCGCAGCGAGAACGTCACCGCGACCGAGGTCAGCATGACCGTGAACGCCACGAACACGTAGCTGCGCAGCAGGGCCCGGGGCACGCTGCGCCGCGGCTGCTCGGTCTCCTCGGCGACCTGGGTGGTCGCGTCGAACCCCAGGAAGGCCCAGCCGGCCACGGCCAGGCAGGTCACGAACCCGGCCACGGCGGACCCGCCCGACGCGGACTCCGCACCCAGGGTGTCGAACAGGATGCCGAAGCCGTTGTTGCGGGCGAAGAGCAGCAGGAACACGCTGAGGGCGATGGAGGCGACGCCCTCGGCGACGATGCCCGCGTTGAGGAAGTGCTTGACCGGGTTGACGCCGAGCAGGTTGATGCCCAGGGCCACGACGATGAAGACCACCCCGAGCAGCACATGGCTCAACGGTGACAGCGCCGAGTCGCTGAAGAGCATGTGCAGCCAGCTGGAGCCGAGGTAGGCCACGGTCGTCAGGGAGGCGACGGCCGAGGCGAGGTAGATCCAGCCGACCAGCCAGCCGAGCCTGGGGCCGCCCAGCCGGCGGACCCACTGGTAGACACCGCCGGTGATCGGGAACTGCGAGGAGAGCTCGGCGTAGACCGTGGCGACCAGCAGCTGCCCCAGGAAGGCGACGACGACCGCCCAGATCCAGGTGGGCCCGGCGAAGACGAACCCGAGCTGGACGACGGCGTAGATGCCGACCACCGGGGAGATCGTCGCGAAGCCGAGAGCGAAGACGGCCCATGCGGAGAGGGAGCGCTTGAGTTCCTGGTCGTAGCCGTACTCGGCCAGGTCACCGGCATCGGCGCGGTTGTGGTCCACGTTCGTCTCCTGGCATTGCCACGGGCGCGCGTCCGGCGGCGCCCACAGGGTGGTGGTCGGCCGCCGGCCTGCCGTTCCCGCCGGCCACGGGGCCGGCGCCACGGCGGCCGTACGGGCGGCGACCATGTATTGGCTGTAGAGCCAATTGTTATTTGGCTGCACAGCCAATAGCATCTTCGCCATGACGTCAAGGGGTGCCGGGAGGCGAGTGCGCAAATCGGCGGCCGAGCGTCGCCACGAGATCGTGGCGGCCGCCGCACGGGTCGGGCTGGAGGAGGGCCTGGAGTGCGTCACCCGGCAGCGGATCGCCGACGGTCTCGGAGTCCAGTCCGGGCTCATCCACCACTATTTCCCGGTGGTCGAGGAACTGGTGGCCGAGGCGTTCGCCAGAGCCACCACGGCCGAGCTGGACGGGCTGCTGCCCGAGGGGGAGGTGGCGGCGGCCGGGGCGGAGGCCGGGGCCGACAGCCCTCTGGGCACCCTCCGGCGCTTCTTCACCCTGATCTCGGGCGCCGAGTTCGACAACGTCAGCAGGCTCTGGCTCAACGCGCGGCACCTCTCCCGCTACCGTCCCGTGCTCCACGGCCAGGTGGTCGTCCAGGAGCTGCGCTGGTGCCGTCGTATCGAGCGGATCGTCGAGCGGGGGGTGCGGGAGCGGGTGTTCCGCTGCGAGGACCCGTGGGGGGCCGCCGTGCGTATCCTCGCCGTGGTCGACGGGGCCGGTGCGTACATCAACACCAGTGCCGACCGGCGTGCCGCGCCGCTCGCCGACCTCGCCCGCACGCTCGCGGAAGCGGAGCTGGGCCTGCCGGCCGGCGGCCTGCGCGTGCCCTGACGCGCCGCCTGTCGCGTCGCGCGTCGCCCCCTGCCGGGGGGTGGCTCTCCGAGGCTTCGTGCGCCGTTCGCCGGCTTTCGGGACGCCGTGAACCCTGACTCGGTAATGATGGGGAAGTGACAAACTCCTACTCCTGAAACGGTCGACGGCGGTCCTGATTTCCCTTGCGGGCGCTGGAATGATCCTTCTTGAGCGATTCGGGTGCTGTGTAGCACCCGAACAAATCCAGGAGGCTCGTGTGACCCGCGACGATCGTGTGACGGTGACAGTGACGGGCGTCGGCGCGATGACGCCGCTGGGGGACGACGCGCCGTCGCTGTGGGCGGGGCTGCTGGACGGGAAGTCGGGGGTGCGGCTGCTGGCGGAGGAGTGGGCCGCGCAGCTGCCCGTGCACGTCGCGGCCGGGCTCACGGCCGATCCCGCCGCGCTGCTGCCGAGGACCGAGGCCAGGAAGCTGGACCGGGGCGAGCAGGTGGCCCTGCTCACCGCGCGGGAGGCCTGGCGGGACGCCGGGGTTCCGCAAGTCGAGCCGGAGCGGCTCGCCGTCGTCATCGGCACGGGGACCGGCGGCGTCCTCACCACACTGGGGCAGGACGACGTCTTCGAGCGTGCCGGGGTCCGCCGGCTGTCGCCGTTCGCGGTGCCCATGCTGATGCCCAACGGGCCCGCCGCCTGGGTGAGCATGGACCTGGGCGCGAAGGGCGGGGCCAGGACGGTGGTGAGCGCCTGCGCCTCCGGGGCCGAGGCCCTCGCACTGGGGCAGGACCTGATCCGGAGCGGCCGGGCGGACGTGGTCGTCGCGGGTGGGGTGGAGGCGTGCCTGCACCCGTTCACGATGGCGGCGTTCGCCCAGATGAAGGCCCTGTCGACGCGGTCCGGGGACCCGGAGGCGGTGTCCCGGCCGTTCGACGTCGGGCGGTCCGGGTTCGTGATGGGCGAGGGGGCCGGGATGATGGTGCTGGAACGCGAGGAGTTCGCGCGGGCCCGTGGCGTGCGCGGCTACGGGGCGCTGGCCGGTGGTGCGGTGAGTTCGAGCGCGGACCACATCACGGCCTCCGACACGGCGGGCCAGGTCTTCGCCATGGAGCTGGCGCTGCGGGACGCCGGCCTGGCCCCGGCGGACATCGGGGTCGTGCACGCCCACGCCACCTCGACGGATTCCGGTGACCTGGCGGAGGCCGAGGCGATCGCCCGGGTGATCGGCGACCACGCGGCGGTGACGGCGACGAAGTCGATGACCGGCCACATGATGGGCGCGTCCGGAACGATCGGTGCCATGGCCGCGCTGCTCGCGCTCAGGGACGGTACGGTCCCGGCCACCCTCAACCTCGACGAACCCGATCCGCGGGTGGAGCTGGACGTGGTGCGCGGGCAGCCGCGTACCGGCCGGTGGTCCGCCGCGCTGGCCAACTCGTTCGGCTTCGGCGGACACAACGTCAGCCTCGTCCTCACCAGATGACCGATGCCGGGTGGCCTGCAGGCACGCGGTGACCGGCGGGCATGCGGTGGCCGGCGCACGCCGACCGGTACGCCGTGACCGACGGCGAGCGGCCGGTCAGCGCTCCCGGGGCGCCCGGACGCCGGCCGCCGCCAGGGCCAGGGCGAGGGCCGCCGCGCAGATGGGCACGGCGTAGCCCGGTACGCCGCCGACGTGCTCCACGACCCAGCCGCCCGTCGCCGAGCCCACCGCTATGCCGCCCAGCAGCGCGGTCACGGCCAGGGTCATGCCCTCGTTCAGCCGGCCCTCGGGAGTGAGGCGCTGGATCAGCGTCATCCCCGTCACCATGGTCGGCGCCGTCGCCGCACCGGCCAGCAGCAGCGCGGCCGCGAGGGCGGGCAGCGAGGAGGTCGAGGCGGCGGCGAGCAGGGGCAGCGACATCAGCGCCGTCATCCCCGCCAGGCAGACCAGCAGGCGGCGCCGGATGCTCGTGGCCGGGCGCAACGACCCGTAGAGCAGCCCCGCCACGCAGGAACCGGCCGCCTGGAGCGCCAGGACCGCGCCGCCCGCGTGGGCGATCGTGACGACCTCCATCGAGCCGAAGACCGCCCCGGTGGCCAGGAAGGCGGCGAGCAGCGGCGGCATGCCCCGGGTGCGGAGCGGTGAACCGGCGTGCGCGCGGGGCGCGACGGGCGGTTCGGTGGCGCGCTGGGCGGCGAAGATCAGCACGCCGGTCATCAGCAGGGCCGCCGCGACCAGTGTTCCGGCCTCCGGGAAGAGCGTCCCGCACAACAGCGCGGCGAAGGCCGGGCCGAGCATGAAGCAGAGCTCGTCGGCGGCCTGCTCGAAGGAGTTCGCGGTGTGCAGGGCGGCCGGGTCGTCCCGGTGCAGATGGGCCCAGCGGGCCCGGGACATCCCGCCGGTGTTGGGTGTGGTGGCGGTCGCGGCGTAGGCGGCGAAGAGGGTCCAGGCGGGGGCGTCGTAGTGCACGCAGAGCAGCAGTGCCAGCGAGCCGAGCACGGCGAGGGCGGTGGCGGGCACCGCGACCCTGGCCTGTCCGTACCGGTCGACGAGCCGGGCGGTCCAGGGGGCGACCACCGCCGTGGCGGCGAGACCGGTCGCGGTGACGGCACCGGCCAGGGCGTACGAGCCGCGCGACCCGGCGATCATGATGACCGCGCTGACGCTGAACATCCCGCTCGGCAGCCGCGCGACGAGATTGCCCGCGGTGAAGGCGCGGGCGCCCGGGGTGGCGAGCAGCCTGCGGTACGGATTGGTGGGCGTCCGCCGGACGGGGGCGGTGCGCGGGGCGATGACCAGCTGGCCACCGGAGACGGCGAGCAGGGGGGAGGAAGAGGAGGAGGCTGGATCGGTCTCGTACGGCATGGGATCAGCGTCCGGGCGGACGGTCCCCGGGGTCCAACACCTTCTCCGCACCGATTGACGCACCTGTGTTGTAAATTTCGGTGTGGCCTCCTCCGCCGCCGGACCCGGCGCCCCGACGCAGCACTTCCGCCCCCACACCGACCCCAGACTCCTCCGCGTCTTCGTCGCGGTCGCCGAGGAGCTGCACTTCACCCGCGCCGCCGCGCGCCTCTACGTCGCCCAGCAGGCGCTGAGCCGTGACGTCCGGCGGCTGGAGCGGGAGCTGGGCGTGGAGCTGTTCGTACGGACCACCCGGCAGGTCGCCCTCACCGCCGACGGCGAGCGGCTCCTGCCGTACGCGCGGCGGGTGCTGGACGCGCACGCCGAGCTGACCGCGGCCTTCGCCGACCGGGCGGACCTGCCGCTCTTCGTCGACCTCAACACCGACGGCATGACGGCCGCGCGGGTGCTCGCCCGCGCCCGGGAACTGGCCCCTCGGTGCGAGCTGATGGCGCGCTTCGAGAGCGGGCTGACCTGGGCGGCCGACGAGATCCTCGCCGGCCGGCTCGATGTCTCCTTCGGCCGCGCCGCCGGGCTCGACCCCGCGGTACGGGCCCGGCTGGGCATGCGGCCGGTGCGGTACGAGCCGATGGCCGTCATGTTCCCCGACGCCCATCCGCTCGCCGCCCGCGAGACCGTCGCCCTGGGCGATCTGGCGGGGGAGACCATCTACGCGGGCGCCGGGAATCCACGCACGGTGGAGTGGACGGACTTCGCCCGGCTGCTCTTCGCCGAGTGGGACATCGAACTGGCACCGCCCGCCCCGCTCGCGATCGGCGTGGCCGAGTTCCAGCGGGTGATGTCGAAGTCCCGGAACCCGGTGCTGGTCGTCGACGACTTCCCGCCGATGCCGGACACCGTGGTGCGCCCACTGGCCGACCCGGTCCCCCTCTCGCCGCTGCTGCTGGTCTGGCGCAAGGGACTGTGCCACCCCGGGCTCGACGCCCTGTGCGAGGCCGCGGACCTGCTGGGGGCCGAGGAGGGGTGGCTGGTGCGCCCGGCCGGCAGCTGGCTGCCGGAACCCGACGCGGCCCTGATGCTGGGACGTACGGCGTGACGGGCGGACAAAGCGACAGGCATGCCGGAGCCGTCGGGGCCGTCGGGGTCGCGGAGGGCCGAGTGCACGGATGCCACTGAGGTCGCTGGGAGCGTGGACGGGAGCCGTGCGGCGGTGACGGGCGCGGATCGCAGGGCGTAACGGGCGGGAAACACCGGTGAACCAGCGCCGTTACGCGGCGCGCACATCATGGGCGGCTGCGGGACCGGCCGCAGCGGGACGGGAGTCGGGCCAACCACATGCACCAGGACGACACACACCACGGACCTCTCACGGGCTTCACCGTCGGGGTCACCGCCGCACGCCGTGCGGAGGAGTTCGGCGCGCTGCTGGAACGGCGGGGCGCCGCGGTCGTGCACGCCCCCGCCCTGCGGATCGTGCCGCTCGCCGACGACGGCGAACTGCGCACCGCCACCCGGGAGATCATCGCCTCCCCGCCCGACGTGGTCGTCGCCACCACCGCGGTCGGCTTCCGGGGCTGGATGGAGGCGGCCGGGGGCTGGGGCCTGGCCGACGCGCTGCTCGACGCGCTGGGCGGGGCCGAACTGCTGGCCCGCGGCCCCAAGGCCAAGGGCGCCGTCCGGGCCGCCGGGCTGACCGAGGCCTGGTCGGCCGCCTCCGAATCCATGGCGGAGGTGCTGGAACGGCTGCTCGGCGAGGGCGTGGCGGGGCGCCGTATCGCCGTCCAGCTGCACGGCGACTCGCTCGCGGAGGTCATCGGGCCGTTGCGCGCGGCGGGCGCCGAGGTCCGCCCCGTACCCGTCTACCGCTGGACGGACCCCGAGGACATCGCCCCGCTCGACCGGCTGCTCGACCTCACCCTCGCCCGTGGCCTGGACGCCCTCACCTTCACCAGCGCCCCGGCGGCCACCGCGCTGCTGGGCCGGGCCGAACGCCGGGGGCTGCTCCCGGAGCTGCTGGGCGCGCTGCGCGAGGACGTGCTCGTGGCCTGTGTCGGGCCGGTCACCGCCCGGCCGTTGGAGGAGCGCGGCATCGGCACCGTGCAGCCGGAGCGCTTCCGGCTCGCCCCGCTCGTCCAGCTCCTGTGCGCCGAACTCCCCGCCCGGAAGCCGGAGCTGGCGGTCGCCGGGCATCGTGTCGCGGTCCGCGGGCGCGCGGTCCTCGTGGACGGCGAGCCGCGCCGGGTGGCGCCCGCCGGGCTGGCGCTGCTGCACGCCCTGGCCCGCCACCCCGGCCGGGTGGTGTCCCGCGCGGAGCTGCTGCGCGCCCTGCCCGGCGGCGGTGGGGACGAGCACGCGGTGGAGACGGCCGTGGCCCGGCTGCGGGCGGCCCTGGGCGAGCCCGATCTCATCCGTACGGTGGTCAAACGCGGCTACCGGCTGGCGCTGGACACCCTCTAGAGGCCGCACTGTCAGTGCCCGCTGTTACAACGGAGGAGGATCGAACAGCGGGTCGGGAAAGGGGTCTTCGTGGGTACCTGGGGCAGCGGGAATTTCGACAGCGACACGGCCGCGGACCATCTCTCGGACATCACCGGGCGGCTCATCGCCCGGATCGCGGAGGCGATGGCCGGTGATCCGGTCGGCCTGGAGCCGGACGAGTACGACGGTGTGACCGTGCCGTGCGACATCGAGCTGCTCTGCCTGATCGCGGAGCAGGGGCACGTCGGCGCGGGCGTGCCGGAGCCGGAGGTGGTCGCGGGCTGGCGGCGGACCTTCATGGACGTGTGGGAGCGGACCATCGACGGGCTGGAGCCGGCCCCGGGGCACAAGGAGGGCAGACGGGCCGAGCTGACCCGCACCTTCGACCGGCTGGCGGCCCTGGCGCAGCAGCGCGCGAGCTGAAGGGGCACCGGACTCTCCCGGTGCCCCGGCGCCTCTTTCCTGTCGGTGATGAGGGGCGAAGGGGGCCGAGCCGCGTGCGCGGGCTCGGTTCACGTGCGCGGGTTCAGTTCACGTGTGCGGCGATGGTGCGTGCGCAGTCCAGGGATTCGGTGCGGCTGGTGTCGACCTCGACGTCGTAGACCACGCCCTTGTGTACGGTCTCCGCCTGCGAGGCGGCCATGCCGGTGACCCGGTCGCCACGGGCGATCTCGCGCCCGGCCGCGATCTCCGGGTCGCAGCGCACGCCGACCCAGAGCACATCGAGGCCCGCCAGGTGGGCGCGCAGGCGGTCCTGGGAGGACGCTCCGCCGAGGAACACGTCGTCGATGACGATCCGCGCCCCGGCGTGCGCCATGGCGGCGATGCCCTTCGTCCACGCCTCTTCCATCTCGCGGAAGCCGTCACCGATCACGACCTCGCCCTGCGCCCCGATCCCGATGCCGGAGCCGGATTCGAGCAGGGACGGCGGCAGCCGGTCGATCAGGTCGTCGACGCCGAGGCTGATCCACGGATCGGGCAGGATCGCCTTCAGGCAGCGGGCGATTCCGCTCTTGCCGGAGCTGGATCCGCCATTCAGGACGATTACTCGCGTACTCACTTGATCGGCTCGCCTTCGGGAGTCGTGCGTTCCGGAGTGATGGGTGTCCGGAGCGGAGAGACGCGTTTCATTGTGCGGGCGTTCCCTCGCGCGGCCACCGGCCGAAGACGGCGCCGGGCCGTCCGGTGCCGGGATACCGTGCGGCAATGACCGACGACATTCACCGCCTCGACGCGGAGATACGGCTCCGCCCCGTCACGATGGACGACGCCGCGCCGCTCGCCGCCTCGCTGGCCCGCAGCCGGGCGTACATGCAGCCGTGGGAGCCCGTACGGCCCGACCGTTTCTACACCGAGCAGGGCCAGCGGGAGCGGCTGGCCGGACTGCTGGCGGACCGCGCGGCGGGCCGGGCGCACGCCTGGGTGCTGGCCGACGAGGAGGACCGCGCGGTCGGCGGGTTCAACCTGAACGGCGTCGTGCTCGGCCCGTGGTGCAGCGCCGCGCTCGGCTACTGGGTCGACGTGGAGTACGCGGGCCGCGGGCTGGCCACGGCCGCCGTACAACGGATCTGCGAGGTGGCCGGGGACCGGCTGGGGCTGCACCGGATCGAGGCGGGGACCATGCTGGAGAACGCCGCCTCGCAGCGGGTGCTCGCCAAGTGCGGCTTCGAGGAGTACGGGACGGCCCCGCGCTTCCTCCACATCAACGGGGGCTGGCGCGACCACCGCCTCTTCCAGCGCATCCTGCACGACGGCCCGCCGCGCCGCTGAACCGTCCGGGTACGCCGGCGCCCTGACGGGGCGGCAGGGGTTCCGGGCGGGCGCCGGCGGGGGCACTCTGGGGAAGACCCGATCGGTGACCCGAGGCGGTGGCATGCGCATGATGACCGGAAAGAGCCCGTGCGACTGGCGGTTCGAATCGGGCCGCCCCTGCCTCGACCTGGTGGCGACGGGCATCGGCACCACCGGTGCGTGCGAGCTGCTGGACGGCGCCGGGCGGCTCGCCGACTGGCTGTTCGCCACCGGACTCGTACCGGACGGCACCCGCCTGGACGCCGTGGACGAGAGCTGGGTGGTGCGCTTCCGGCAGTTACGGGCCGGGGTCGACCGGCTGCTGACGGCGGAGCTGGGCGGCCGGGGCGACCGGTGCGCCCTGGACCGGGTCAACGCGCTCGCCGCCGGGGCGCCGCCCGGTCTGCGGGCCGTGCGCGGCCGGAGCGGCAAGCTGGTGCGGACCCTGAACGGCGATCCCGAGTGCGGGGAGCTCCTGGCCGCCGTCGCCCGCGACGCGATCGAGCTCCTCACCGACCCGGTGGCGCGGGCCGGGCTGCGCCGCTGCGAGGCCGGCGGCTGCCGCCGCTTCTACCTGGACACCTCGCGCGGGCGCCGCAGGCGCTGGTGCTCCAGCGAGGTGTGCGGCAACCGGGAGCGGGTGGCCAGGCACCGGCGCCGGGCGGCGGCCCGTTCCTCGGACGCAGGCGGTTCCTGAACCGTCCCGCCCAGCCCCGGAACGTTTCGGGCCGTTTCAGAAGGTTTCGTCCAGGATCGTACGCGGGCGGGGGCGCGGGCGCGGGAGGAAGATCCGGTCTTTGCCCGACCGAGACCCGGGGCGGACCATTTCGATATGCGCGGCAGGTGCGCGGCGGGCACCGCTTCGCCTAAGGTTGACGGCTGCCCAATGCACGTCAGAAGGGGGCCTCGGTGGCCGCGCAGGATGCCGCTGTCGATTCGTTGCGGGACCGGGAGATCGGTGTCGAGCAGAAACATCTCGACCGTGTGTACCACCGCCTTGAGGAGAAGATCCACGAGGCGGAATTTCTCATGGACGACGCCGTCAAGCGCGGCCAGGTCGGAACGCCCGGGGCGCTCGCCGAGCGCGACGCCCAGGTGTTCCGCGCCGGAATCCATCTCAACCGGCTGAACAGCGAGTTCGAGGACTTCCTCTTCGGCCGGATCGACCTGCTGCTCGGCAAGGACGGCGAACGCGGCCCCGACGGCGCGTACACCTCCGTCGAGCCCGCCGACGACGCGGTGCGCGACGACGGCACGGCCGACATCGCGGAGACGCTGCACATCGGCCGGATCGGGGTCCTCGACTCCGACTACGCGCCGCTGGTCATCGACTGGCGCGCCCCGGCCGCCGCCCCGTTCTACCGCTCGACGCCGAAGGACCCCGGCCGGGTCGTACGTCGCCGGGTCATCCGCTCCAAGGGCCGCAGGGTCCTCGGCGTCGAGGACGACCTGATGCGCCCCGAGCTGACCGCGTACCTCGACGGCGGGACGCTGCCGGTGATCGGCGACGGCGCCCTGATGGCCGCGCTCGGCCAGGCCCGCAGCCACACCATGCGGGACATCGTCTCCTCCATCCAGGCCGAACAGGACCTGGTGATCCGGGCCCCCGCCGCCTCCGTCACCGAGGTCTCCGGCGGCCCCGGCACCGGCAAGACCGCCGTGGCGCTGCACCGGGCCGCCTACCTCCTCTACCAGGACCGGCGGCGGTACGCGGGCGGCATCCTCATCGTCTCGCCGACCCCGCTCCTGGTCGCCTACACCGAGGGCGTGCTGCCCTCGCTCGGCGAGGAGGGGCAGGTCGCGATCCGCGCGGTCGGCTCGCTCTCCGACGACGCGTCCGGCGTCGAGGGCGCCACCACCTACGACGAGCCCGCCGTCGCCCGGATCAAGGGCTCCTCACGGATGCTCGCCGTGCTCCGCAAGGCCGCGCGCGGCGCCCTGGAACAGCCCGGCACCCCCCGCGGGCCGCGCCGCGACACCGACGTCCAGCTGTCCTTCGGCGACGAAGGGACACAGGGGACGGAAGGGACGGAGGCGGCGGCCGGCACCACCGCCCCGGCGACCCCGACCCGGCTGCGCGTCGTCGTGTTCGGCGCCCGCGTGGAGCTGGAAGCGGACGAGCTGCGCCGCATCCGGCAGTCCGTGCTCGGCGGCACCGCCCCGGTCAACCTGCTGCGCCCGCGCGCCCGCCGGATGCTGCTGGACGCCCTGTGGAACAAGTCCTCCGGCCGGGGCCGCTACACCGACCCCGAACTCGCCGCCGAGCTGCGGTCCTCCTTCGACGAGGACGTCTCCACCGAGACGGACTTCCTCGACTTCCTGAACGCCTGGTGGCCCGAGCTGAACCCGCGCGGGGTGCTCGCCGCGATGGCCGACGAGAAGCGGCTCGGCCGCTGGGCCCGCCGGGTGCTCAACCAGGGCGAGGTGCGCCGCCTCGCCCGCTCCCTGAAGCGGCTCGACCGGGCGGGCCGGGGCCCCCTCTCCGTGCACGACGTGGCGCTCCTGGACGAGCTCCAGACGCTGCTCGGCGCCCCGCCCCGGCCGAAGCGCAAGCGCGAGGCCGACCCGCTGGACCAGCTCACCGGCCTGGACGAGCTGATGCCGCAGCGCGAGGAGACCCAGCGCGAGCGGGCCGAGCGGCTGGCCGCGGAGCGCACCGAGTACGCGCACGTCATCGTCGACGAGGCGCAGGACCTCACACCCATGCAGTGGCGGATGGTCGGCCGCCGGGGCCGCCACGCCACCTGGACGATCGTGGGCGACCCGGCGCAGTCCTCCTGGTCCGACCCGGACGAGGCCGCCCGCGCCCGTGACGAGGCGCTCGGCAACCGGCCGCGCCGCCGGTTCACCCTCACGGTGAACTACCGCAACCCCGCGGAGATCGCCGAGCTGGCCGCCAAGGTGCTGGCGCTGGCCATGCCCGGCATGGAGTCGCCCGCCGCGGTCCGCTCCACCGGCGTACGGCCCCGCTTCGCGACCGTCGGCGACGGCGGGCTCGCGGCGACGGTGCGCGAGGAGGCGCGGCGGCTGCTCGCCGAGGTCGACGGCACGGTGGGCGTGGTCGTCGCCATGAACCGCCGGGCCCAGGCGCGCGAGTGGCTCGCCGAGCTGGGCGAGCGGGTGGTGGCGCTGGGCAGCCTGGAGGCGAAGGGCCTGGAGTACGACGCCACGGTGGTCGTCTCGCCCGCCGAGATCGCGGACGAGTCCCCGGCCGGGCTGCGGGTGCTGTACGTGGCGCTGACGCGTGCGACGCAGCAGCTCACGGTGGTCTCCGGGGAGCGGGACCTGCCCGACGCGGACGGGGTCCCGGACCTGCTGAGGGACTGAGCGGGGGCGGTTGGCGGGGAGCCGGCCGGAACGTTCTTCCGGTCAACCCGTGCCGCGGGGAATCACTTCTTCGGGGTCTTTGTTAGCCTGGTGTCGGCACCGGCTCGATCCAAGCCCCCGGGCCCAACCTTCGTCGCTTCGAGCGACCACTTGCCGCGAGGCGAGCATGGCGGGCCGGTGCCGTACATCGTAGAGACAGACCCGCGTCACCTTCCGGTGACGCGGGTCTGTTCTCGTTTGCGGGGCGCTTCGTACGGCGGTTCCGCGGGGCCCGTGGCCGGCAGGGGCTTCCGTTGGAGCCGTCATATCTCGTATGGTGGAAAAAACTTTCCGAAGAGTGGCAGTCATTACCGGCTACCGGCCAGTAGGTGCGACGATCGGGAAGCGTGTCCGAGGTGATCGCCCCGGTCGCGCGGCAATGAAGCTAAGGAAAGCGAAGGACTCGGCCATGGCAACGGCGCCCAGCGTCTCGTACTCGATGACGGTCAGGCTGGAGGTGCCCGCGAGCGGCACCGCGGTCTCGCAGCTCACCACGGCCGTGGAGTCCTCCGGCGGATCGGTCACCGGTCTCGACGTGACCGCCTCCGGCCACGAGAAGCTGAGGATCGACGTCACCATCGCGGCCACCTCCACCGCGCACGCCGACGAGATCGTCGAGGGCCTGCGCGGCATCGAGGGCGTCGTCCTGGGCAAGGTCTCCGACCGTACGTTCCTGATGCACCTCGGCGGCAAGATCGAGATGGCGTCCAAGCACCCCATCCGCAACCGTGACGACCTCTCGATGATCTACACGCCCGGCGTGGCCCGGGTCTGCATGGCGATCGCCGAGAACCCCGAGGACGCCCGCCGCCTCACCATCAAGCGCAACTCCGTCGCAGTCGTGACGGACGGCTCCGCGGTGCTCGGCCTCGGCAACATCGGCCCGAAGGCCGCCCTGCCGGTGATGGAGGGCAAGGCGGCCCTCTTCAAGCGGTTCGCGGGCATCGACGCCTGGCCGCTCTGCCTGGACACCCAGGACACCGACGCCATCGTCGAGATCGTCAAGGCGATCGCCCCCGGCTTCGCGGGCATCAACCTGGAGGACATCTCCGCGCCCCGCTGCTTCGAGATCGAGGCCCGGCTGCGCGAGGCGCTGGACATCCCGGTCTTCCACGACGACCAGCACGGCACCGCGATCGTCGTCCTGGCCGCGCTGACCAACGCGCTGCGCGTGGTGGGCAAGGGCATCGGGGACGTCCGGGTCGTCATGTCCGGCGCCGGGGCGGCCGGTACGGCCATCCTGAAGCTCCTGCTGGCCGCGGGCGTCAAGCACGCCGTCGTCGCCGACATCCACGGCGTGGTGCACGCCGGCCGCGAGGACCTGGTCTCCGCCGCCGCCGACTCGCCGCTGCGCTGGATCGCCGACAACACCAACCCGGAGTCCGTCACCGGCACCCTCAAGCAGGCCGTCGTGGACGCCGACGTCTTCATCGGGGTCTCGGCGCCGAACGTGCTCGACGGCGCCGACGTCGCGGCCATGGCCGAGGGCGCGATCGTCTTCGCGCTCGCGAACCCGGACCCCGAGGTGGACCCGGCGATCGCCCGCCAGACGGCGGCGGTCGTCGCCACCGGCCGCTCCGACTTCCCGAACCAGATCAACAACGTGCTGGTCTTCCCGGGTGTCTTCCGCGGCCTGCTGGACGCCCAGTCCCGCACGGTCAACACGGAGATGATGCTCGCCGCCGCGGGCGCCCTCGCCGATGTGGTCGCCGAGGACGAGCTGAACGCCAACTACATCATCCCGTCGGTCTTCAACGACCGGGTCGCCGGTGCCGTCGCCGGTGCCGTCCGGGACGCCGCGCGGGCGGCCGCCGGTGGTACGAAGGGCGCGGGCGACCGCGTCTGACCGCGCGTCGCGGCCCCGGCGCACGGCGCGTCGCGGGACGCGGCGCCCCAAACGCCCCTTTAGGGTGGGCGGGCGGCGCGTACCGGCGACCCCCACAACCGCTGCGGAACGCTTCCGGAGAGTCGACGGAACGTCACCACGGTGAGGCCCTGGCGCTTTTCGTGTGACTCCGGAGGGTCCCGGATTGGCGTTACCGCCGCAGGTGGGGGCAGGATGCGTAATCGGGCGCGAGGGTCTGACGACAGACCCGGGTCCGGGGACTGTCCGAGGGCCCTGGCAGCATCGGCTTCGATCTCACGCCTCACAGGCAAGAAGAACACGGGAGTAACAAACATGAACCGCAGTGAGCTGGTGGCCGCCCTGGCCGACCGCGCCGAGGTGACTCGCAAGGACGCCGACGCCGTGCTGGCCGCGCTCGCCGAGACCGTCGGTGAGGTCGTCGCCAAGGGCGACGAGAAGGTCACCATCCCCGGCTTCCTGACCTTCGAGCGCACCCACCGTGCCGCTCGCACCGCTCGTAACCCGCAGACCGGCGACCCGATCAACATCCCGGCCGGCTACAGCGTGAAGGTCTCCGCGGGCTCGAAGCTCAAGGAAGCCGCCAAGGGCAAGTAAGGCTTCACAGCCTCACCGCCCCACAGGCGCGACGAAGGGCGGTCACCCATCCCGGGTGACCGCCCTTCGGTGTACCGGCCGCCAGGGCCCCGTTCTGTGCCTCTGCGAAGCCATGCCCCGGCCGCGCCCCGGTCCCCGTCGCCCGGGAACGCGGAACGGGGGCCCGGGCAGTGCCCCGGACCCCCGTCAGCGGTTCTTCGGCGCCCGCCGTCAGACCAGCGCGCCGCCCGGCAGCTCGACCTTCGCGCCGAGCTTCTCCAGCTTCTCCATGAAGTTCTCGTAGCCGCGGTTGATCAGGTCGATGCCGTGCACCCGCGAGGTGCCCTGCGCCGCCAGCGCGGCGATCAGGTACGAGAAGCCGCCCCGCAGGTCCGGGATGACCAGGTCCGCGCCCTGCAGCCGGGTCGGCCCGGAGACGACCGCCGAGTGCAGGAAGTTGCGCTGGCCGAAGCGGCAGTCCGAGCCGCCCAGGCACTCGCGGTAGAGCTGGATGTGGGCGCCCATCTGGTTGAGCGCGGAGGTGAAGCCGAGCCGGGACTCGTACACCGTCTCGTGGACGATGGACAGGCCCGAGGCCTGCGTCAGGGCCACCACCAGCGGCTGCTGCCAGTCGGTCTGGAAGCCGGGGTGCACGTCCGTCTCCAGGGCGATGGCGTTCAGCGGGCCGCCCGGGTGCCAGAAGCGGATGCCCTCGTCGTCGACCTCGAAGGCGCCGCCGACCTTCCGGAAGGTGTTCAGGAAGGTCATCATCGAGCGCTGCTGCGCGCCCCGTACGTAGATGTTCCCCTCGGTGGCCAGCGCCGCCGACGCCCAGGAGGCCGCCTCCAGGCGGTCCGGGATCGCCCGGTGCGTATAGCCGTCCAGCCGGTCCACACCGGTGATCCGGATGGTCCGGTCGGTGTCCACCGAGATGATCGCGCCCATCTTCTGCAGTACGCAGATGAGGTCCTCGATCTCCGGCTCCACGGCCGCGTTGGACAGCTCGGTGACGCCCTCGGCGAGCACCGCCGTCAGCAGCACCTGCTCGGTGGAGCCCACCGACGGGTACGGCAGCCGGATCTTGGTGCCGCGCAGCCGCTGCGGGGCCTCCAGGTACTGACCGTCCGCCCGCTTCTCGATGACCGCGCCGAACTGCCGCAGCACGTCGAAGTGGAAGTCGATCGGCCGGCCGCCGATGTCGCAGCCGCCCAGACCCGGGATGAACGCGTGGCCGAGCCGGTGCAGCAGGGGGCCGCAGAAGAGGATCGGGATGCGCGACGAACCCGCGTGGGCGTCGATGTCGGCGACGTTCGCGCTCTCCACATGGGTCGGGTCCAGGATCAGCTCGCCCGGTTCGTCACCCGGACGGACCGTCACACCGTGCAGCTGGAGCAGCCCCCGGACCACCCGCACGTCCCGGATGTCGGGAACGTTGCGCAGCCGGCTGGGTCCGCTGCCGAGCAGCGCGGCGACCATTGCCTTCGGCACCAGGTTCTTGGCGCCTCTGACGCGGATCTCGCCCTCCAGCGGGGTTCCGCCGTGGACAAGCAGGACATCGTCTGTGCCGGTCATGAATCTCGCGTTCCGGAGTGGTCGGGCAGGGGGCCAAACGAAAGAGTAATGGCCCGCCACCCCCTCTCCGTAAGAGAACGGGGGGTGTACGAACGTCATGAATCCGCCACAACACGCTCTGCTCCCCGGCTCTTGCGGAGTGTTACCGTCCGCATGGCCCTGCGCAGAGCGCGCTCCCCGTGCACCCGTGCGCCCTGAGCTGCGCCGCGTCCTGCCGGGCGTACGGGCGGCCCACTTGGCCCCCGTGCGGGGCGAAGATGCGGGATCATTTCTGCCATGACCGAGGTGTCCTCGCTCACAGGGCGACTGCTCGTGGCCACACCCGCGCTCGCGGACCCGAATTTCGACCGCGCCGTGGTGCTGCTCCTCGACCACGACGAGGAGGGTTCCCTCGGCGTGGTCCTGAACCGGCCGACCCCGGTGGGCGTCCGCGACATCCTGATGCCCTGGGCGGGTCTGGCAGGTGAGCCGGACGTCGTCTTCCAGGGCGGCCCGGTCTCGCTGGACTCGGCGCTCGGCGTGGCGGTCATCCCGGGCGACGAGGGCCCGCTCGGCTGGCGCCGGGTCTACGGGGCGATCGGCCTGGTGGACCTGGAGGCGCCGCCGGAGCTGCTGGCGGCGGCGCTGGGCTCGCTGCGGATCTTCGCGGGGTACGCGGGCTGGGGACCGGGCCAGCTGGAGGCCGAACTGGCCGAGGGCGCCTGGTACGTGGTCGAGTCCGAGCCCGGCGACGTCTCCTCCCCGCGCCCCGAGCGCCTGTGGCGTGCGGTCCTGCGCCGTCAGCGCAGCGAGCTGGCGATGATCGCCACGTACCCCGACGACCCGTCGCTGAACTGAAGCTCCCGGCGGTCGGTACCCTTGGCGGTTATGAGCACTCTCGAGCCCGAGCGCGGGGCAGGTACCGGAACCCTCGTGGAGCCGACACCGCAGGTGTCGAACGGCGACGGCGACCACGAGCGCTACGCCCATTACGTCCAGAAGGACAAGATCATGGCGAGTGCCCTGGAGGGCACCCCCGTGGTCGCACTGTGCGGGAAGGTCTGGGTGCCGGGGCGCGACCCCAAGAAGTACCCGGTCTGCCCCATGTGCAAGGAGATCTACGAGTCCATGGGCGCCGGTGGCGACAAGGACAAGGGCGGCAAGGACAAGAAGTAGTCCCCGCCGTCCGGCGGCATCGCCCGGGGCCCCCGGGGTGCGTACTCGTACGCGCCCCGGGGGCCTTTGCGTTGTCCGGCCGGGGCGCCCGCGCCGCCCGGACCGCGCGTGTGCTCCGGGCCCTCGCGTTGCACGGGCTGCTTCCCCGGGTCACAGAGTGGTGGAGACCACTTGTCGGCGCCTGCGCGCGGACCTACTCTCCTGCCAGTTGTGCAGTGCGAAACGCACGTTGCGTATGTTGCAACGCTAACCGGTAGGGGTTCCCGGATGAAACTGTCTGCCCGAATTGCCGCCCCGGTCGCGGCGCTCGTCCTGGCGGGGCTCACCGCCACCGGCTGCGCGCCGCAGACGTCCGACAGCGCCGCCGAGGGGGACGCGAAGACCGGCACCCTGCGGGTCTGGCTGTTCCAGGAGGTCGGCAACAAGCCCAAGGAGCAGGTCGTCGACGCGGCGGTCGCCGAGTTCGAGAAGACCCACGAGGGCGCGAAGGCCGAGATCGAGTACATCCCCGTCGACACCCGCGCGCAGCGCATCAAGGCGGCGTTCAACGACCCGAAGAGCGCCCCGGACCTCATCGAGTACGGCAACACCGACACCGCCGGGTACGTCAAGGACGGCGGACTCGCCGACATCAGCGAGGAGTTCGCCGCCTGGGACGAGGCCAAGGACACCGACCCCACCGCCCGCCAGTCGGTGACGGTCGCCGGCAAGGTCTACGGCGCCCCGCTCTTCGTCGGCGTACGGGCGCTGTACTACCGCACCGACGTCTTCCGCGACCTGGGCATCGAGGTCCCGAAGACGCAGGCCGAGCTGGTCTCCACGGCGAAGAGCATCCACAAGAAGAAGCCGGACCTGTACGGGCTGGCGGTCGGCGGCGCGTACACCTACGGCGCGATGCCGTTCATCTGGGCGGCGGGCGGCGAACTCGCCGAGGAGAACGGCGGTACGTACAAGGCCGCCATCAACAGTGACAAGGCCCGCGAGGGCATCGAGGCCTACACCTCGCTCTTCGGCGACGACAACTGTCCCGCCGCCAAGTGCGCGGCCCTGGGCGGCAACGCGACCGTCACCGCCTTCGCCTCCGGCAAGGCCGCCATGGCGATCGGCGGCGACTTCAGCCACGCCGCCGTGGAAGCGGGCCCGGTGAAGGGCAGGTACGCGGTCGTCCCGCTGCCCGGCCTGACGGAGGGCTCCGTCGCCCCCGCGTTCGCGGGCGGGAACAACATCGGCGTGCTGAAGAGCAGTTCGCACCGGAGCCTGGCCGTGGACCTGATGAAGTCACTGACCGGCAAGCGGACCCAGGCGAAGATGTTCGACGCGATGGGCTTCCTGCCGACGTACACCGATGTGCGGGACGCCGCCGCGAAGAAGGAGCCGTTCGTCGAACCGTTCGTCCGGACGCTCGGCGCGGGCGCCAGGTTCGTCCCGGCCTCGCCGGGCTGGGGGCAGATAGACGCCTCGCTGATCCTGCCCACGATGTTCCAGGAGATCGTCAGCGGCCGCAAGGACGTGGCGGGGGCGTCGGACGACGCGGCGAAGAAGATGGACGCCGCGTTCGCCGACGCGAGCTGACCATGGCCGTGACCAGCACCGCGACCCGTACACCGGCCGGGGCCCGGTCCGGAGCCGCCCGCCGGGCGCGCGGCTCCGGCCGGACCCCCTGGCTCTATCTGCTGCCCGCGCTCGTCCTGCTCGGCGGGCTGCTCGTCTACCCGATCTACCAGCTCGGCCTGATCTCCTTCCTGGAGTACACCCAGGCCCAGGTCAGCGGCGGCGAACCGACCACCTTCAAGGGCTTCGGGAACTACGCCGAACTCTTCGGCGACGGCCAGTTCTGGCAGGTCCTCCTGGCCACCGTGCTCTTCGCCGCCGCCTGCGTCGCCGCCACCCTGCTGGCCGGCTGCGCGCTCGCCGTCCTGCTGACCCGGATCAGGGCCGTGCCCCGGCTCGCCCTGATGCTCGCCGCGCTCGGCGCCTGGGCGACGCCCGCGATCACCGGTTCCACCGTCTGGGTGTTCCTCTTCGACCCCGACTTCGGCCCGGTCAACCGGGTACTGGGGCTCGGCGACTTCTCCTGGACGTACGGGCGCTACAGCGCCTTCGCCCTGGTGCTCCTGGAAGTCCTGTGGTGCTCGTTCCCGTTCGTGATGGTGACGGTGTACGCGGGCATCCGGGCGATCCCCGCCGAGGTGCTGGAGGCCGCGGCGCTGGACGGCGCCTCGCAGTGGCGGATCTGGCGCTCGGTCACCGCCCCGATGCTGCGGCCGATTCTCGTCGTCGTCACCATCCAGTCGATCATCTGGGACTTCAAGGTCTTCACCCAGATCTACGTCATGACGGGCGGCGGCGGCATCGCGGGCCAGAACCTGGTGCTCAACGTGTACGCGTACCAGAAGGCGTTCGCCTCCTCGCAGTACAGCCTCGGCTCCGCGATCGGCGTCGTGATGCTGCTGATCCTGCTCGCCGTCACGCTGGTCTACCTGCGCCTGGTGCGGCGTCAGGGGGAGGAACTGTGAGTACCCCGAACACGCCGCGCATCCGCCGTCCCGGCCGGCTGGCCGCCGAGGCGGCGGCCCTGCTGATCGCCGCCGCGGTCGCCTTCCCGCTCTACTGGATGGTGCTCTCCGCCCTCAAACCCGCCGGGGAGATCCAGTCCACCGACCCCCGCCCCTGGACGCTCGCGCCGTCCCTGGACTCCTTCCGCCGGGTCTTCGAGCAGCACGACTTCGGGCGGTACTTCCTCAACAGCCTGATCGTCGCCGCGACGGTCGTCGTCGCCTCCGCGCTGGTCGCCTTCCTGGCGGCGACGGCGGTCACCCGCTTCAGGTTCCGCTTCCGCACCACCCTGCTGATCATGTTCCTGATCGCGCAGATGGTGCCGGTCGAGGCGCTGACCATCCCGCTGTTCTTCCTGATGCGGGACTTCGGCCAGCTCAACACCCTCGGCGCGCTGATCCTGCCGCACCTCGCCTTCTCGCTGCCGTTCGCGATCTGGATGCTGCGCGGATTCGTCCGGGCCGTCCCCGAGGCCCTGGAGGAGGCCGCGTACATCGACGGGGCGAGCCGCACCCGCTTCCTCTGGCAGATCCTCTTCCCGCTGGTCCTCCCCGGCCTCGTCGCCACCAGCGTGTTCTCGTTCATCTCCACCTGGAACGACTTCCTGTTCGCGAAGTCGTTCATCATCAGCGACACCTCCCAGTCGACCCTGCCGATGGCGTTGCTGGTCTTCTTCAAACCTGAGGAGAACGACTGGGGAGGGATCATGGCGGCATCGACCGTGATGACCGTCCCCGTACTGGTCTTCTTCGTACTCGTACAGCGCCGCCTGGTCTCCGGACTCGGCGGGGCGACAAAGGACTGACTCATGGACATGGACCTGATCCCCGCCCCCGCGCACACCGGTGACGACGGACGGCGCGGCTTCCTGTTCGACCCGTCCACCACCATCACCGCCGACCCCGGCACCGAGGGCACCGAGCGCTGGCTGCGCTCCACGCTCGGCGCCGCCTTCGGACTGCCGCTGGCACCCGGCGGCTCCGGGCGCGCGGAGAACGCGGGAGACGCCGGGGACGCCGGGGACAACACCGTACGACTGCGCCTCGATCCGGCCCTGGAGCCCGAGGGCTACCGCCTGACCACCGGGACCGGGCGGCACGTCGAGATCACCGGCGGCAGCCCCGCGGGCGTCTTCTGGGGCGCCCAGACGCTCCGCCAGCTCCTGGGCCCCGAGGCCTTCCGCCGCGCCCCCGTCAGCCCCGGCGCGCCGCGCTCCGTCCCCGCCGCGGACATCACGGACCACCCCCGCTTCCCCTGGCGCGGCATGATGCTCGACGTGGCACGGCACTTCCTGCCCAAGGACGACGTCCTGCGCTACCTCGACCTCCTCGCCGCCCACAAGCTGAACGTCTTCCACTTCCACCTCACCGACGACCAGGGCTGGCGCATCGAGATCAAGCGCCACCCCCGGCTCACCGAGGTCGGCTCCTGGCGGCCCCGCACGAAGCACGGCCACCGGGCCTCCGAGCTGTGGGACGAGACCCCGCACGGCGGTCACTACACCCAGGACGACATCCGCGAGATCGTCGCGTACGCCGCCGAGCGGCACATCCGGGTCGTCCCCGAGATCGACATCCCGGGCCACTCGCAGGCCGCCATCGCCGCCTACCCGGAGCTGGGCAACGCCGACGTCGTCGACACCGCCGCCCTCTCCGTCTGGGACACCTGGGGCATCAACGCGAACGTCCTCGCCCCGACCGACAGCACCCTGCGCTTCTTCGAGGGCGTCCTCGAAGAGGTCCTCGACCTCTTCCCCGCCGCCACCTCGCCGTTCATCCACATCGGCGGCGACGAGTGCCGCAAGGAGCAGTGGAAGGACTCGCCCGCCGCCCAGGCCCGGATCGAGGAGTTCGGCCTGGCCAACGAGGACGAGCTCCAGTCCTGGATCATCCGCCACTTCGACACCTGGCTCACCGCCCGGGGCCGCCGCCTGATCGGCTGGGACGAGATCCTGGAGGGCGGCCTCCCGGCGGGCGCCGCCGTCTCCTCCTGGCGCGGCTACCGCGGCGGCGTCGCCGCCGCCGAGGCGGGCCACGACGTCGTCATGTGCCCCGAGCAGCACGTCTACCTGGACCACCGTCAGGACGGCGGCCCCGACGAACCGATGCCCATCGGCTTCGTCCGCACCCTGGAGGACGTCTACCGCTTCGAGCCCGTACCGCCCGGCCTCTCCGAGGAGGCGGCCCGGCACATCCTGGGCACCCAGGCCAACGTCTGGACCGAGGTGATGCAGAACCGGGCCCGCGTCGACTACCAGGTCTTCCCGCGCCTCGCCGCCTTCGCCGAGGTCGCCTGGTCGCCGCTGCCCGCCCCCGCCGCACGGGACTACGCGGACTTCGAGCGCCGCATGAGCGCGCACTACCCCCGGCTCGACGCCCTCGGCGTCGACTACCGGCACCCGGACGGACCGCTGCCGAGGCAGAAGCGCCCCGGAGTGCTGGGCCGCCCTCTCGACGGACCACCCCCGAACGTGTGATCCCGGCCGCCGGTCCCGGCGGCCCCGGCGCCGGCCGGTGCACCCCGAGCGGGTGTGCCGGCCGGCGGGTTTTTTTACGGAACACGCCCAGCCGCACCGGCGGGGCGC
>NZ_JBHJQP010000122.1:0-24619 GCF_042262625.1 Streptomyces sp. NPDC056347
GAACACGCGGCAGCGGAGTCGGACTCGACGCGGCCACGCGGAGACTGTCACAGAGAACCCATGCGCAGCACCGTAGAAGGACGGCTCCGTGAGCCGCAAGGCATTTGTCTCTCCCAGGTCCCTCCCGTCCGGTGTCCACCGGGTCCCGGCGGCGGTTCGTCGGCGGCGCGGTGGCCGAACTGCTCCGGCACGTCGAGAACGTCGCCGGGACGTGCGGCTCATGGGTGCCCGGTCGAGTCCGCTGATCCCGCGACCGGTTCGGGTGCGTAGGATCGACGGCGCCCGCGCGGCCGCCGGTACGCCAGGTCCGCTGCCCGGCACGGGTGATGAGGAGCCGTTCGTGGACCGTACGGAAGAGTCGCGAAGCGCGCGTGCGTCCGCGTTCGGGGCAGTGTCCGCCCGGCTGTCGCTGCTGAGTGACCGTCGGCTCGGCGAGGCGGTGGCCTCGGCCACCCCTCGCGGGTCCGGTGTCGGGGGCAGGACCGGGGAGTTCGAGGTCGGCGGCACTCCGGTCTTCGTCAAGCGAATCCCGCTGACGGACCTCGAGTCGAGGCCGCAGAACGTGCGGTCGACGGCGAATGTCTTCGGGCTGCCGGCGTTCTACCAGTACGGGGTCGGCTCGTCCGGGTTCGGTGCCTGGCGCGAGCTGGCCGTGCACGCGATGACCACCGGGTGGGTGCTCGGCGGCGTGTGCGCGGACTTCCCGCTCATGTACCACTGGAGGGTGCTCCCGGACTCGCCTCCCCGCGGGTTCGCCGACGAGTTCGGCGGCATCGACGGGGCGGTGGCGCACTGGGAGGGCTCGTCGGCCGTACGTGAACGACTGGAGGCCATCAGCCGGTCCTCCGACTCCGTCGTCGTCTTCCTGGAGCACCTGCCGCAGACGCTCGCCGCCCGGCTCGCCGCGGACCGCGAGGCCGGGCCGGACGATGTCTACGGCCCGCGGTACGCCTGGGCGGAGGAGCGCGTGATGCGCACGGCCGCGTTCATGCGCTCCCGTGGGCTCGTCCACTTCGACGCGCATTTCCACAACGTGCTGACCGACGGCCGTTCAATCCGCTTCGCTGATTTCGGCCTCGCGCTGAGCGCGGAGTTCGACCTCTCCCCCACCGAGTCCGCGTTCCTGGCCGCGCACCGCGCGTACGACAGCGACTACCTGGCGAATCACCTGCTGCGCCACCATCTTCCCGCCGCTCTGCGCGGCGGCCGGGAGCACGACGTGTTCCTGCGGCGCTGGATCGCGGGCGACCGGCCCGAGCGGATCGCGCCGGAGGTCGCCGCGGTCGTCGACCGGCACGCCCGTACGGCCCTGCGCGTGGACGGGTTCCAGCGTCGGCTGCTCCATGAGAGCAAGCGGACACCGTATCCGGTCTCCGCCGCCGAGCAGGCCGGGCGGTGACCGGGCCGGGCGGCGCGGTGATTCCGGGAACGGCCGTTGATCACCGGCCTCGACGTCTTGCTCCGGAGACGTGCGCGTAGCGATCATGGAGGCTCGGTGAACAGGTCGATGGAAGGTCTTCCGTGCGCAAGCTCGTGTACTGCATCGCGTCCACTCTCGACGGCTTCATCGCGGGACCGGACGGCGCCGACCCCACCGGCCCGGACGGCTTCTGGCCGATCCCCGAGGACTACCTCCAGCGCCTCGTCGAGGTGTACCCGGAGACACTGCCGGCCCCGGCCCGCGCCGCGCTGTCCGTCACCGACGGCGGCACGCACTTCGACACCGTCCTCGAAGGACGGCGCTCCTTCGAGATCGGCCTCCGGGCCGGGCTGAACGACGCCTATCCGCATCTGCGCCATCTGGTGTTCTCGCGGACGCTGAGCGAGGTCCCGGACTCGGCAGTGGAGGTGGTCGCCGACGATCCCGTGGCCACCGTACGTGAGTTGAAGCAGCAGGACGGCAAGGACATCTGGCTGCTGGGCGGCGCCGAGCTGGCCGGTTCGCTGTATTCGGAGATCGACGAACTGACAGTGAAGCTGAGCCCGACGACGATCGGTGCCGGAATTCCCCTCTTCTCCGACAAGGCGTCCTTCGACCCCCGCTCCTGGCAGCTCACCGAGCACACCGTACTGAAGTCCGGGGCCGCCTTCCTCACGTACGCCCGCGCGGCCGCCACCGCGTAGCAGCGGCTCACCAGCTGCCGCGCGGGCAGAACACCGTGGCCGTCCGAGGTCGCGTGCGGGTATCGTCCGGCATCCGGCCGGGCCCGCCCCGGCGACCTCGACGTACGGAAGGACGGCTCCATGACCAGCCGTCGAGCGACGACGACTCTGTGGCGCCCGACCGGCCCCGAGGAGCTGGAGCTGGTCCGGGAGTCGGGCTGGCGCAGGTGGCCGCCCCGTCTGCCCGAGCAGCCCGTCTTCTATCCGGTCCTCAACGAGGACTACGCGATCAGGATCGCGCGGGACTGGAACGTGAAGCACAGTGGGGCCGGGTTCGTCACACGTTTCGAGGTCGAGTCGGATTTCCTGCGCCGCTATCCCGTACAGCAGGCGGGCGGGCGGACCATCCTCGAACTGTGGGTTCCGGCGGAAGAACTCGACGACTTCAACGCCCATGTCGTCGGCGAGATTCAGCTGGTCCACACGTTCCGCTGAACGGTACGGGCGCAGCCCCGGCACGGCGCCCCGGGCTGCGTCCGCATGCGGCGCCGAATACCCGTGCGAGGATCGCGGCGTGAACGATCCACGTCTCCGCCTCGCCGACGCCTGCGACCTCACCGCTCTCGTCCGGCTGCGCGACGGCGCCGCCCGCTGGATGCTGGCCCGGGGCATCACCGGCCAGTGGCAGCCCGGCGAGCTCGGCGAGGACCACTTCCGCCGGATCATGGCGAGCGGCGAGGTCTGGATCGCCGAGGAACGGGGCCGGGTGTTCGGGGCCTGGGAGCTGTGGTGGTCGGACGAGGACGCCTGGGGGCCGCAGCCGCCGGTGGCCGGTTACGTGCACCGGCTGATGGTGGACCGTGACAGTGCCCCTCCTGGGGCGGGCCGCCTGCTGCTGCGGGCCGCCGAGCGCCGGGTGGCCGAGACCGGCCGGGCGCTGGTCCGCCTGGACTGTCTGGCCGAGAACGCGCGTCTGAACGCCTACTATCTGGCCGAGGGGTACCGGGCCGTCGGCCACAAGGCGGGCAAGCCGCAGCCGGGCGGCGCGCCCAAGTCGTTCACCCTCCTGGAGAAGGCCCTGATCCAGGGGAGCACTCCGGGGGGCGAAGGGCGGCGCCGGACGGCCGGTACGACGCGGGCGGCGTGAAGGCTCTCCCCCGCCGTACAAAGAATTTTGCACACCACGCAAAAATGCATAGCATGCACGTCATGACTGCCGCCGATCAATCCCTCGGGCTGCGTGAGCGCAAGAAGCGTGCCACGCGCAAAGCCCTGGCGGACACGGCGCTGCGGATGGCCGCGGAACGAGGCATCGACGACGTGACCGTGGAGGCGGTCACCGACGCGGTCGGCGTGTCCGTCCGCACCTTCTTCAACTATTTCCCGTGCCTCGAGGACGCGATCACCCGCCCCATCCAGGACGACGCCGAGCGGGTCCGCCGGGCCGTGCTGAACGCACCGCCCGCGCTCACGGCACTCCAGGCCCTGCGTGAGGCGATCGCCCAGAAGCTCGCCCAGATCGAGGAGGACCACGAACGCTGGGAGCTCCAGATGGCGGTGCTGCGGACGAGCCCGGCGCTGCTCTCCCGGTTCCTGGCCGCCCAGGGCGCGGACGAGCGGGCGCTGGTCGCCGCCGTGGCCGAACGGCTCGGCCAGGACCCCGAGACCGATCTCCGTCCCCGGCTGGTCGCGCACGCGGCGATCGCCGCCGTACGGGCCTCCGTCGAAGTCTGGGTGGCCTCGGGCCGCACCCGTACGTTCCAGAGCATCTTCCACGAGGCGTTCACCGTGCTGGCCGCCGGCCTGAACGACTGATCCACGTCCAGAGCCCCACCGGGGCTCTTCCACCCGAGAACCAGAGAATGAGGAACGCCGGCCGATGAGCGCTGCCGCCACTCCCGAAGAACAGATAGCCGGTGCGCCCGAAGCGGCGCCATCGGCGATGTCACGCCGTCACATACTCCAGGCCATGTCGGGTCTGATGGCCGGTATGTTCGTGGCCATCCTGGCCTCGACCGTGGTCTCCAACGCCCTCCCGAGGATCATCGCCGACCTGAACGGCAGCCAGTCCTCGTACACCTGGGTGGTCACCGCCGAGCTGCTCGCGATGACGGCGACCGTCCCGATCTGGGGCAAGCTCTCCGACCTCTACGACAAGAAGCTGCTCATCCAGCTCTCCCTCTCGATGTTCATCGTCGGCTCGCTGGTGGCCGGCTTCTCGCACACCGTCGGCCTGCTCATCGTGAGCCGTGTGGTGCAGGGCATCGGCGCGGGTGGCCTCACGGCGCTGGCCCAGGTCGTGATGGCGGCGATCATCCCGCCGCGGGAACTCGGCCGCTACTCCGGCATCTTCGGAGCCGTCTTCGCCGTCGGCACCGTCGCGGGCCCGCTCATCGGCGGTGTGCTCGTCGACACGTCCTGGCTCGGCTGGCGCTGGTGCTTCTTCATCGGTGTGCCGTTCGCACTGCTCGCGATCGTGCTGCTCCAACTGACGCTGAAGCTGCCCACGGTGCGCCGTGAGGTGAAGATCGACTACTTCGGTGCGGTGCTCATCATGAGCGGTGTCAGCGCCCTGCTGCTGTGGGTGACCCTCGCGGGCAACCGCTTCGACTGGGCGTCCTGGCAGACCGCCGCCCTGGTCGGTGCAGGTGTGGTCCTGCTGGCCGTCGCGGTGCTGGTCGAGTCCAAGGTCGAGGAACCGATCATCCCGCTGGACATCTTCCGCAACCGCACGGTGGCACTGACGACCGTGGCGAGCATGCTGGTGGGTGTGGCCATGTTCGGCGGCACCGTGTTCCTCTCCCAGTACTTCCAGATCTCGCTGGGCAAGACGCCGACCGCCGCGGGTCTGATGAGCCTGCCGATGATCCTCGGCCTGATGGTCTCCACGACCGTCGCCGGTCAGATCATCTCCTCCCGCGGCAAGTGGAAGGGCTTCCTGATCGCGGGCGGCATCATCATGACCGCGGGCATGGGGCTGCTCTCCACGATCAGCGCCGATTCCTCCTTCGGGCTGCTCAGCGTCTACATGGTGGTGCTCGGTGTGGGCGTCGGCATGCTGATGCAGAACCTGGTGCTGGCCGCCCAGAACGACGTGCCCGCCTCGGAGCTGGGCGCGGCGACCTCGGTGCTGTCGTTCTTCCGCAGCCTCGGTGGTGCGATCGGTACGAGCGCACTCGGTGCCGTGCTCGGCAACCGGGTGGCGAGCGAGCTGGAGAAGGGCTTCGGCGGCGCGGCGGCGGGCGGTGGCTCCGGCCACTCCGTCCCCGACCTGAGCAAGCTCCCCGAGCCCGCCCGGCAGATCGTCGAGCAGGCGTACGGTGTCGCGACCGCCGAGGTCTTCCTGGTCGGCGCGCCGTTCGCGTTCCTCGCCCTGATCACGGTGCTGTTCATCAAGGAGAAGCCGCTCAAGACGCAGAGCGGCATGGAGCGGCTCGCGGAGGAGAAGGCCGCGTCCGCGGCGCACTGAACCACCGGCTCCCGGTGACAGGGGCCCGGCCGTCGTGACGGGACGGGCCCTCCTGGACGCGTGCGGCACGGCGTCCAGGAGGGCCCGCTCCGGCCACGGCGGCCGGGCCCTCGTCGTACCCTTCCGGGCCCGGGTCAGTCGTCGGACGGAACCGGCCACACGCCCGGCCGGGCTCCCCGGCCGGGCCGCTTCGTCACGGAGCGGTTACCGACGAGCGTCCTGCGGATCTGCGCGGCGGTCGCCCGCGCGTGCTCCGAGGTGGAGACCGCCTCGGCGGTGGCCGGCACGAAGCGGTGGCCCGGCTGACGGCAGTACGGGCAGGGCGCCCCGTCGGTGAGGAGATATCCGTCCTCGCAGGCCCGATTCCGGCAGGCACTGGGGCTCACCAGCGCCTCGGCGATCTCCTGCGGCGCCCAGCGGCGGCGGTTCTCCTCGTCACGCTCGTGGATGGCGTGGGACCAGCGGTTGCTCCAGCGCCGCTCGATACGGTCCAGGAGCTGGGCGGCCGTGCGGTACTCCAGCTCGCCGAACAGGATGTCGGGAAGGGTGCGCGGCACCTTGTGCCCGAGGGCCTGGAGCAGCGGTGCGGGAAAGCCCTGAAGGATGAAGCGGACCGGGTCGTTGCCGGGGCTCTGCTTCCACTGACGGCACTCGCAGACGCCGTTGTCGGGCGTTGGTGCATGACAGTTGGCGCACAGTCCGCGGCAGTCGGAGCAGATCCCGCCGTGGAGACCGTCCAGATACGGTGCCGGGGCCCTGCCGCACTCCCGGCAACAGGCGGCGCACGGGCCGCACAGCCGCTCGTTGCCCTGCTGCGTCGTCCAGCTCCGCTGCTGGCAGCGGCAGCACAGGCCGGTGTTGCAGTAGTCGCTGTGCTCGCCGTTGTGCCGGCCGAGGGGGGCGAAGGACATGGCGCGCATCCTCTTTGTCGGGTGTTGCTCCCTACAGCCTATGGGGTGCCCGGTGTCCTTCGGTGACCCGCACGGACGAGCGGGCGGCACGTCCCATGCCGCTGGGGCGGGAGCACTCGGGCCTGCGCGCCGGCCACGACCGCCCTTGCCGCGCAGCTGCTCCCTGTCCCCAGCGGCGTGCCCAGCCTGCCGCACGGATCGCCCCGCGAGCCCGGGCCGAATCGCGGATCGGTACACGTATCCGTGCCGCGGTCGGTGCTCACCCCGTCGGCGTCGGCATACGTACCGGCGGTGAAGCGGCCTACGTACGGGGCTCAGGGCTTCAGCACCGAAGCGATCCCGGTGCGCGAATCGATGGAGAGTTTGGTGAGGATCCGTTCGACGTGGGTGTCCGCGGTCCGCTTGGAGATCACCAGGTGCTCGGCGACCTCCCGGTTGGACAGGCCCCGTGCGACCAGGGTGGCGACCTCCCGTTCCCGGGGGGTGAGCAGATCGGCCGCCGCGGGCTCCGGCCGGGCACGGGGCACGGTCCGCCGGGGCGTGGGCCTGTCGGTGTCCGACCGGACCGCCGCCAGGATCTCGCCCCCCGACAGCCGCACCCCGACGCCGTGCCAGCGCTCGTACTCGATGTCCCCCAGCGCCTCCCGCACGGCGCCGCGGGTCGCCTCCTGCTCGTCCAGCACGGCCGTCAGCATGGCCACCGGATCGCCGCTGAGCCGGCGCGCGCCCTCCGCGTATCCCAGCAGCCAGGCCGCCCTGACGTAGCGCCCCTGCCGGGCCGCGTACCAGGACAGGCCCAGGCAGCAGAGTGCCGCTACCAGCACGTCACCGATCTCGCTGATGGCCTCCAGGGACTCCCGCAGCACCTCGGCCGCCTCCTCGTGGCGTCCGGCGAGCCAGAGGATGAGGCCCTGCGCCAGCAGCGTCGAGCCGTAGAACTGCCGGTCGCCCGTGCCACGCAGATGGGCCAGGCCCCAGGCGCACAGGTCCAGGGCCCCGTCGGTGTCGCCGAGCACGGCCCGCAGCAGCGCGCCCTCGTAGTGGACCATGCTGATGCCCAGCAGGTCGCCCACGGCCACGATCTGTCGACGGCCCTGCTCCATGTCGGCGAGCCCCTCCTCGATCTCGCCGCACAGTGCCCGCATCGCGCCGTTGTACGCCTCGGTGAACAGCGCGACCCGCTGCTCGTCGCAGTTCAGCGCCGACTCCCGGGCGTGCCTGAAGAGGCTCGGCGCCTCGTCGAGGGCGGCCGTCCAGGTCGCGAACACACCGGCCATGAACAGGCCCCAGGCCCGCTCCGGGCAGTCCTCGGGCACCAGGTCGAGCCCCTTGCCGATCCAGTACCGCCCCTCCGAGAGGGTGCCGGTGGCCCGCCAGTGCGGGGCGAGCCAGACGGCGAGGATCAGCCCTTCCGCCGCGCCGCCCTCCGCCGAGTAGGCGTACTTCATCGCGGCCCTGATGTCGGCGATCTGGCTGCTCACCGCCCGGTGCAGCTCCGCCTGGGCGGGAGTGATCAGTTCGTCCCACATACGGCGGGCCGTTTCGCGGTGGTGCTCGAAGTGCCGTTCGCGTACGGCGGCCGCGCTGCGGTCCTCGTCGAGGCGCTCGGCGCCGTACTCACGGATCGTGTCCAGGAGCCGGTAGCGTGCCCCGTCCTCGCCGACGCGCTGCACCACCGACTTGTCGACCAGCCCGAAGAGCGCCTCCAGCACCGCCCCGGGCGGAAGCCGGTCGCCGCCGCCCACCCGCTCGGCCGCCGACAGTTCGAAGGGGCCGGCGAAGACCGACAGGCGCGCCCAGAGCAGGCGCTCCGCCGGGGTGCAGAGCTCGTAGGACCAGCCGATCGTGGTGCGCAGGGTCTGGTGGCGGGCGCAGGCGGCGCGCTGGCCACCGGTGAAGACCTCGAACCGGCGGTCCAGCCGGGCCACGAGCTCCGCCAGCGGTGCGACCCGCAGGCGCACCGCGGCCAGTTCGAGCGCGAGCGGGATCCTGTCGAGCCGCTCCACCAGCGAGAGCACCTGCTCCCGGTTGGCGTCGGTGACCGTCCAGCCCGGCAGCACCCGGGCGGCCCGCTGTGTGAACAGCTCCACGGCGTCGTCCACACCGAGCGGGGCGATCGCCATCGTCCGCTCGTCGACGACGTCGAGGGGCTGGCGGCTGGTGGCCAGGACGCACACCTCGGCCGCCTCGCGCAGCAGGACGTCGCAGAGGACGGCGCAGGTGTCGACCATGTGCTCGCAGGTGTCGAGCACGATCAGCAGCCGCTGCCCCTTGAGGTGGGTGACGACCGCGTCCAGCGACTCCATCCCCGCGTGTTCCGGCACCTCCAGCACGGTGGCCAACGTCTCGGGCACCAGTTCCGGGTCCGACAACGTCGACAGCTCGACCAGCCACACCCCGTCCGGGAACCGTTCCCGCAGGCCCTCCGCCGCGCGCAGGGCGGTACGGCTCTTGCCGACGCCGCCGGGTCCCACGAGGGTGACCAGCCGTGCCCCGTGGAAGGCCTCCTGGATCAGCGCGATCTCCTCGGCCCGCCCGACGAAGCTGGTCCGCTCGGCGGGGGGTTGTCCGCTGCGCCGCTGCCCGAAGCCGAATCCCATGAGGCCCCCGTAATGCTCAGGTACTTCGCCCCTTCGCGAAGTATCAGCACAGTGTAGGTCCGCAACTCCGGAGCGTGTTCGTCATATGGAATGACCATGAGGGGTCGCGCAGATCCCGGGTGCGAACCGGCCGGGCGGGCGCGCACCGACGGCTCCATCCCTTCGGCCGGGTTCATGACGGGCCCGGTGCCGGACGACGGACCGGATGGCCGGACGGTGCTGTACGACGGTGCCCGCCCGCGCCGACACTCGCGCGCTCAGGCAGCGGACACCGTGAAGAGCGCGCCGTCGGGGTCTCGGATGACGTAGGCGTCCCTGGACGAGGCCTCCTCCGACTCGGGGGCGTCGGCCGACGCGCCACCGGCGTCGACGGCGGCCGCCGCGGTCCGTGCGCCGTCCGCGACGCGGAACCCGACGACCCATCGGGGCCTGATCGCGGGGTCGGCCGCGCTCTCGACCCCGCCGCCGTGCAGGGTGGCGACCGTATGTCCGTCGAGCCTGATGTGGACGTGACCCTCCGCGTAGTCGACCGTGCAGCCACCGGGGTGTTCGGCCCAGCCGAACACCTCCGCGTAGAAGATGGCCGCCTCGAAGGCGTGGCGGGTGCGCAGGTCCAGCCGTGCGGGGGCGCTGCCGCGACCCACCGCCCAGGTCAGGGCGGTGCCCTCCCAGAAACCGAAGACGGCGCCGTCGCGGTCGGCGGCGATCGCGGCCCGGCCCTCGCCCAGTTTCACGGGTCCGACGGCGAGGGTGGCACCGCGCTCCCTGACCCGGTCAGCGGTCTCGTCGGCGTCGTCCACCGCGAAGTAGGGGGTCCAGACGGCGGGCGGGCGGGCGCTGCGGGAGCAGGATCCGAGCCCGGCCACGGGCCTGCCGTGCGCCATGGCCACGGAGAAGTTGTCACCGAGTACGCTGCCGACGAACTCCCAGCCCATGACGTCTCCGTAGAAGCCCTGGGCCGCACGCAGGTCATGCACGATCAGGCTCACCCAGCAGGGCGCGCCGCTCACGGGCCTGATCCTTTCGAGGGCCGGCATCCGCTGCTCCTTCGGCTTCCCACCGCCACGGTCGGGACGGGTTCGTGCTCCAACCGTGTACCCCGGGCCGCGGCCCCGCACCCCGGCATCCCCGCCCGTGCGCCCGATCCCGCGCCGCACCCTGCCGGGCCGCCCTCCACCAGCGGCGATGCCCGCTCGGGACGGATGCCGCCGACCCCGGGCCCGGTCAGATTCCGTCGGCTTCCGGTCGATGCACGGGCAGCCATTTCTCGGCGTAGGCGACGGCGTCCGCCAGGTCGAACAGCCGCGCCCGGGCGCTGCCCACCGTGCCGCGCAGCACGGGTCGTGCCTGCTCGTAGGCCGCGCCCAGCTCGTCGAACCGCTCCGAGGAGATCATGGTGTCGCGCACGGTGACCCATCGGCGGCCCTGCGGCGTCATGGCGGCGAAGGAGTTGTCCACGAGCGGCGCGGCGATCCGGTACTCGGCCAGGTGGAAGGCGGTGCAGGAGTCGAATCCGGCGCCCAGCAGCAGGACCCGGGCCGCGCCCTCCTCCAGCCGGGCGAGCGGACTGCGCTCGCCGAGCCGGCAGTCAGACGCGTGTCCGGCCACGATCGCGGCCGCCCGCGGGCCCACGGCCGCGAAGGAAGTCTGCGGGTGGGAACTGCGGAGCGCGCCCGGCCAGTTGCGTACGGTTTCCGGTACGACTCCGACACCGAGGGTGCGTGTGGTCCGGGTGTCGAAGGCCGGGGACGAGGCACGGATCCTCGCCCACCACTCCTGCGGCACGGGCGGGTTCGACCAGAGCGCCGGATCGGAGTTGTCACCGGAGTGGGCCGGCACCACCAGGGTGCCGGCCTCGCCGAGGACATCGAGCAGTGCCGCGACGACGGTCGCGGATCCTCCGCAGACCCAGCCGAGCGAACTCAGCGAGGAGTGCACGAGCACGGTTTCGCCGGGGAGCAGTCCGAGCGTGCGGAGATCGGCGGCGATCGATTCACGGGTACAGAGGGGACCGGACACAGGTTTGATGGACATGAGCAGGCATTATCCGGTTGTCGGTCCGCCGCGGCCACGGATTTCAGGTGTCGGCCCGGGCCGGAGCCGTCCCGTCCGGGAATCCGTCCGAGGGATGTGCCCGGGCGAACTCCTCGGCGAGAATGCCCATCACTACGAGGTCCTGGTGGCGTCCGGATACGTACACATGCTCGCGGAGCCTGCCCTCCTCGACGAAGCCGAGCCGCTGATGCAGGGCCAGTGACGCCGTGTTGTACGCGAGGATCCGCGCCTGGCACTTGTGGAACCGCCGCTCCTCGAACATGTGGCGCAGCAGGAGCTGTACGGCCTCCGCCGCGTACCCGGACCGTCGGTGGCCGGCGTCGATGACGACTCCGTACTCGAACCAGCCCGACCGCGGGTCGGCGTGGAACGAGCCGACGGATCCGACGATCTTCCCCGTTTCCAGTGCCTCGATCGCCAGTTGGAAGCAGTCCCCGTCGGACAGGGCGGCGGCCTGTTCCTTCGCTCGTGCGCGATGGTGCTCGGCCGACCGCGGCGGGCAGGGCAGGTTGCCCGTGCCCGCCTCCTCCTCCGCGAAGCGCATGAAGGCGGTCCAGTCATCGGGTTCGATGCCGCGCAGGCGTATCCGCTTTCCCGTCCAGAACGATGTCATGGCGTCATCGAATCACGTGGCCGGATTCGGCGTCCAGGCATGTATCGCCCTCCTCATCAGGGCCTTCACCAGGTGTTTCACCGGTACGAGCCGGGCTCCTGGGTGCCCCTCGGGAACCCGGCTCCACGGCGTCACACGGTCGCCAGCAGCGCCTCCAGCGCCCGCGCGGTGTCCGGATGACAATCGAGCAGCGCAGCCCCGGAGGGGCCGGTCTCCGGCGTCCGCCAGCCGCCCTCGCATCCGAGCAGGGCCGCGACCGCGTCGCACGTCCCGGGATGCGCGGCCAGCAGGGCGCATCCCGGTCCGCCCCGGTCGCCGCCCGCCGGGCGTGCGGCAACCGGCTCCGGCAGGGCCCGCCACGGCGGCACCCACGCGTCCAGTGCGTCCAGCCGGGCGGGGAAGGTCCGTCCGGCCTCCCGGATCAGCAGCGGGGCCAGCTCCGAGCCGCCTGACCGCAGGGTGGTGATCAGCATCGGCAGCCACGGCAGGAGCACCGGGTCCGGCAGTCGCCCGAAGGCGTTCGACACGGCCTCCACGACGAAGTCGGTGAGGCCGGGAACGGGATCCAGCGCGTGGACGAAGCCGCTGAGATAGCGCGGATAGGCCGCCACCACCAGCGGGTTGTCCAGCAACGCGTCGCACCGTGCGCGCAGTTCCGTGCGGGTCATACGGCCCAGCTGGACCTGCGCCGCCCACAGCAGTGCCGTCTTCGACGACTCCTGCGGGTGCGACTGGCCCACCGCCAGCTCCAGCTGGGTCCGGTCGCAGCCGAGCGAGAGCGCCAGGCTCTCCATGCTGAACAGGAAACCCAGCATCGCCGCCACGTGGCGGACCGTGGCGTCCTCGTCGGTGAACGCCGTCGGCAACAGCGTGCAGTAGTGGGCGTAGCCGGTCTTGACGAAGGACTCGATCCAGGGCGGCAGCACCGGCTCGCTGGTGCGGTAGTACGCCAGCAGCCGTCGCACCCGGCGCAGCACCTCCGGCGCGCCGTCGACGCTGCGTTCGGCGGACAGCACCTCCAGGGCGTGGGTGCCCAGCTCTTCGGCGAGCCGCCGGCTGCGCAGGTACAGCGTCGCGTCCTCGACGGATTCCAGGACGGTCGCCGTGGTGGCCTGCCGGCCGTACGCGGTCCGGCGCAGCCGCTGCTCCAGCACCTGCTCGATGCTGACGCCCTCGTAACCGAGCTCGATGAGCGCGCGCTGGTACGTGCCGAGGGCGAGGTCCCACGACTCCTGGATCGGCCGCTCCCCCAGCTTCCGCTCGCCCATGATCGGGCGGGCGGCGCCGTGCGGCATCAGGTACCGCAGCATCCACAGCACGTCGGAGCAGCGTTCCAGCTCCGGCTGCGAGGCGATGTCCAGCAGTGCGCGCCGCACACCGGTCTGCTGGAGCTTCAGGCCGAGGGGTGCCAGTCTGTCGTGCACATCGCGGGCCAGGGGCGGCAGCGCGTCGTAGCCGACCTGGCCGACCCGGTCGCCGCCCATCATGATCTCCACCAGGCGCCGGACGTCGCGGCGGCCGGGCACGGAGTCCTTCTCGATGCAGGTGACCGCGGCGTCCTGGAAGTCGTACGGCGTGGGTCTGGCCCGGTCACGCATTCCGGCCAGCAGGATCGACGTCTCGAACACCGCGATGGCGTCGGCGGTGGAGGCGAGGTAGCCGTTGCGCCGGGCGGCACGCACGATCTCCACCGACCAGCCGAGCAGTTCGGCCTCGTCCAGCCGGTCCAGGGCGGGCGGCTGCTGGAGGAAGCCGGTCAGCCTGTCCGAGGGCGGCAGGTCCGGGACCGGGTCCGGCACGCGCTCGGCCTTCTTGGCCCGGGACTTCTTCGTACCGGCCTGTCCGGCCAGGCGGAACGGCTCCACGCGGCTGCGTCTGACGTTCTTCGCCCACACGGTGGCGGCGATCGACACCGACCCGGCGGCGAGGCCGAACTGCGCCTCGATCGCCGCGTGGCTGGACGGGATCAGGCCGTGCTGCCAGACCGTGGCGGTGGGCGGGCCGATCTCGAAGCCGTCGGCGCCCCGGACGCCGAACTCCTGGACACGGCTGACCGCGTGGAAGGCGCCGCAGACGTAGAGGCAGTCCGCGGGGTCGGCGCCGCTCACCGCGAGGTGCTCGCGCATCCGGGTCCACATGTGGCGCTCGCGGTCCTCGTCCACCCGGACCCGGTGCGGATCGCCGGGCGCCAGCCGGCGGAAGAGGCTGCCGATCAGGAGCATGACCTGGCGGTAGGTGTCGTGGTCGCTGTCGCCGAGCGGCAGTTCGACGTACTGGTGCCACCACTCCGACCAGTGCCGCACCTTGCCGTGGCGCAGCAGGTGCTCCTCCAGCTCGGCGAAGCGGGGGCGCAGGTCGCCGATCTCCACGCCCACGGCGTCGCCGTGCAGCGCGGCCTCCTCCTCGGCGGGCGGTGCGTCCGGGTCGGTGGGTGAGGATTCGGTGTGGGCCCCGTGCGCGTCCCACTGGAAGACGTGGTCCGAGGAGCGGTCGACGAGCACGAGCTCGACGCCGGGGGTGTCCAGCGCGTAGGCGATCGCCTGGTACTCGGCGGAGGCCTCGGTGATCGGTGCGACCACCGAGAGCGGGGACCACTCGGCGGGGAATCCGTCGATCTCGGTCGCGAAGGACTGGACCGCCACCGGCAGCTTGCAGTTGCGCAGCTCGGTCAGGAGCGGCGCCATGTCCTCGCACAGCTCCAGGTACACCACCTTGGGCCGCTTCTCCCGCAGACGCCGGGCCATCGCGACCGCCGAGGCGGGCGAGTGGTGGCAGACGGGGAAGATCTCCAGCGGCTCGGCGACCGCGTGGTCCACGTCGTCGACGATGCCGAGGAGGATGCCCTCCAGGGCGTCGGGGCCGTCGGCGAACGTCGAGGCGGCCTCCTGGAGCTGGGCGCGGAGCCCCTCGAAGGTCCCTTCATGCGTACCGCTCATGACAGGGTGGCGATCGCGTCGCGGCCGCCCTCCAGGAACTCCGGCCAGGAGCCGCCCTCCTCCTTGCTGCGCGGTTCGACGACGCCGTGCAGGTACTTGTTGAGGATGGCCAGGTCCTCGGGCTCGCGCCGGGCCAGCGAGCCGACGAGGGATGAGGCCAGGGTGCGGGCGGTCAGGGCGCGTTCGCCGAAGAAGTTGCTGTGCAGCACCGCGTCCTCCAGCACGCCGATCTGTTCCGCGGTGGACAGCGCGGACTCCAGCTTCTCGTCGTCGCTGCCGGCCGACACCGCCGAGGCCCGCAGGTCGGCGAAGCTCTGCAGCAGTACGTCGAGGAGGGTCGGCGGCACCTCCAGGTCGATCTGGTGGCGGCGCAGCAGCTCCTCGGTGCGGAAGCGGACGATCTCCACCTCGCTCTTCTTGTTCGTCACCACCGGGATGCGGACGAAGTTGAACCGGCGCTTGAGCGCCGAGGACAGGTCGTTGACGCCCCGGTCGCGGCTGTTGGCCGTGGCGATGACGGAGAATCCGGGCTTGGCGAAGACGATGCTGTCGCTGTCCAGCTCGGGGACCGAGATGTACTTCTCGGACAGGATCGAGATCAGTGCGTCCTGCACGTCGCTGGTGGAGCGCGTCAGCTCCTCGAAGCGGCCGATGGCGCCGGACTCCATCGCCGTCATGATCGGCGAGGGGATCATCGACTCCCGGGACTGCCCCTTGGCGATGACCATCGACACGTTCCAGGAGTACTTGATGTGGTCCTCGGTGGTGCCGGCCGTTCCCTGTACGACCAGGGTGGAATTGCGGCAGATCGCGGCGGAGAGCAGCTCGGCCAGCCAGCTCTTGCCGGTACCCGGGTCGCCTATGAGCAGCAGTCCCCGGTCCGAGGCCAGAGTGACGATGGAACGCTCGACGAAGCTGCGGTCGCCGTACCACTTCTGGGAGATCTCCCGGTCGAGGCCGTCGGAGCGCTCGGAGCCGAGGATGAACAGGCGCACCATCTTCGGTGACAGCCGCCAGGAGAAGGGCTTGGGGCCGTCGTCGACGGACTCCAGCCACTCCAGTTCCTCGGCGTACTTGATCTCGGCGGGGGCGCGCAACAGGTCGGACATGACAGGGCCTTTCTAGGCGAGGAAGGTCTTGAGCTCGTGGACGAGCTTGCGGATGTGGCCGGAGAGGACCGGTGTGCCGAGGTCCTTGAAGCGTTCGCGGAACCACGGGTTGACGCTGCCGCGTCCGGAGCTGGTGACCGAGCCGACGGGGATGAACTTGGCGCCCGAGCGGTGGATGGCGGCCATGCTCTCGAAGAGCGGTTCGGTCTGCCATTCGTAGAAGTCGGAGATCCACACCACGACGGTGTTACGGGGCTCGGCGATCTTCGGCTGGGCCAGGGCCATGGCGACCGTGCCGTCGGTGCCGCCCCCGAGGTTGGTGCGCAGCAGGGTCTCGAAGGGGTCGTGCACCCACGGTGTGAGGTCGAGCGCCTGTGTGTCGTAGGCGATCAGGTGGACGTCCACCTTGGGCAGTCCGGCGAAGATCGAGGCCAGGATGGTGCAGTTGACCATCGAGTCGACCATCGATCCGGACTGGTCCACGACGACGATCAGCCGCTGCGGTGTCGTCTTGCGGACCGTGTGCCGGTAGAAGAGGCGGTCGACGTAGAGCCGTTCCTCCTCCGGGCTCCAGTTGGTCAGGTTCTTCCAGATCGTGCGGTCGAGGTCGAGGTTGCGGAAGATCCGCTTGGGCGGGACCGAGCGGTCCAGGGCGCCGACCGTGGCCTTCTCCACCTGGGTACGCAGCACCTCGGCGACCTCGTCGACGAAGCGGCGGATCAGGGCCTTGGCGTTGGCCAGGGCCACACCGGAGAGGTTGTTCTTGTCCCGCAGCAACTGCTCGATCAGCGACATGCTGGGGGTGAGCTGTGCGGCGAGCGCGGGATCGGCGAGCACCTCGCGCAGGTGCATCCGCTTGACGAGGTCGGCCTCGATGCTGCCCAGCTCCGGTCCGATGGCCGGGATCAGCCGGCTGAGATCGGGGGTCGTGCCCCGGCCGCCGGTGCCGTCGGGACCGACGCCCTGCCCCGCCGCGCGTCCACCGGCCCGGCCGCCACGCAGGTCTCCGGGCTTGCAGCCGAGCGCACGCTCCAGCCAGCCGGCATCGGACTGCCAGCGTGCCAGTTGCCCCGCGGTGACCGTGCCGGTGCCGGAGGCGAAGACATTGAGCAGCACCTTCGACACCAGGGCAGCCCGTCGCACCTCGGCGGCCCGGTCACGTGCTTCCTCGCCATCACCATCGCCGTCACTGTCATCGGCATCGGCATCGGCATCGGCATCGGCATCGGGAGTCGGTGCCATCAGGCCGTCGAACTCGGCGGCCAGCCCCGGGTGGCGCTGGACGATCGAATCGACGGACGCCTGGGGGTCCAGCAGTGTGGCCGGCAGGCCGATGTCCTCGACGACGGCCAGGCTGGCCGATTCCAGCGCGGCTTGCTCCTCCTGGTCGAAGAGGCGGGCGAGGAGGCGCCAGTAGAGCACCTGGCGCCGGCTTTCCTGCGGGTCCGCCTCCGGGGCGGACCGGGGCGAAGGGGGCAGCGGGGCCGTGGCCCCGTCGGTGCGTTCCGTCGTGTGCTCGGTCATTTCCGCAGCAGCCTTCCCGCCCGCTCCCGCAGGACGGTGACGGCGTCGGTCGCGGCCTTCTCCGCCTTCGCGCCGGCCTTGTCGGTGGTACCCCCGGCCCATCCTCCGGCGTGCAGCGCGACGGCCTTCTTCCGCACGGTCGTCTCGACGGCCAGGGGCTGGACGCGATAGGCCCCGGCGTCCCAGCGGAGCAGTCCGATGCAGGCACCGGATGCCGCGACCGCCTCGGGGGTGAGGGGGCCGGCGGCCGGAAGGCGCTCGGTGTCGACGGCGAGGTCGCAGCCGGGCAGGGAGAAAGTCAGCGTGCCGTCGGCCCCCGCGGTGGTGTAGCCCTCCAGGAACACCGGGACCGCGATGCGCGACGGATACCGGTCCAGGGGCGCGGTGGCCGGATCCGCGGCGGTGGGCAGGACGACCCGGGCGGTGGCGAAGGCGTCGGCGGGCTCGCCCTGCCGGGCGTGCTCGTCGCTCCAGACCAGGTCGCCCTCGGCGGTGACGGGCATGCCCGTGAGGTCCATGGAGCGGCCTTCGCCGAGAGCCGCCAGCAGCGAGAGGTGCGGGCGTAGCAGCTGCCACAGGCCCGCCCCGACGACCGTGTCGGGCTTCGGCACCGCCGCTCCGGCGCGTACCAGCCGGGGCGCCCCGCCGTCGGCGGGCTCGAACACCGCGTGCACCTGGGCCTGTACGGCGGTCGGGTGCTCCTGCAGATCGACCCCGAGAGGCAGCAGACGGCCGGTGACCGCCCCGGTCACGGGTACCTCCGCCGCGCCGGGCAGCGTCAGCAGCAGGGCGCGCGACCACAGGTCCGCCCAGCGGCGCACCGGTATCCGCTCGAGCGTGGCGCCCGGGCAGGAAGCGGCCAGTTCGGCGGCGAAGCCGTCGAGGAGCATCGCCGGGCGGCGCAGCGCGGGCTCCGGGAGCATCGCGGAGACGACCGGTGCCGCTCCGGAGACCAGGTCGTGGTCGATGCCCTGCCACCCGGTCCGTGCCAGGTCCGCCAGCCAGGAACGGGCGGCGGCGAGCAGATTCGCCGGCGGCCGGCCGACGGACGGTGGTACGGGTTCCTCACCGCGGGGCCGTCCGGTCGCCTCCGTGACCCGGTCGGTCAGCGCGTCGTGCGCGGAACCGAGGAGCGCGGTGCGGGCGGCGGCCAGGGCGACGAAGTCGTCCTCGCTCGCGGCTCCGCCCGCCGCCTTCCCGGCCGCCTCGGCGACCCGTGCGCCGAGCGGGCCGGCGGCGACGGCTTCGGCGAGCGCGCTCAGACCGGCGGTCTGCGCGGCCTGCGGCCGGAGCAGCCCGGCGACGAGCGCCCGGTCGAACGCGTCCACGGCGGACAGGACTTCGTCGAGCCCGGCAATGCCTTCCGTGAGGAGATCGGCGCGCATCAGGCCACCGCCCTGGTCGTCGGGAACCAGTGCATCTCCGGCACCGGAGCGGTGTCCGGGGTGAACTCCAGGTAGGCGAGATGGCGCAGGAACCGGCTGAACACCGGGGCCGCGGCCTTGGTGTCGCCCTGCGCGGGCTGCGTGCTCCGCATGCCGGTGACGATGGCGCTCGCGCTCGGCTCCCCGTCCGCGGGCTCCACTCTCAGATAGCGTGCGACGCGCTCGGCACCGTACTGGAGCACCGCCTCGCCGATCAGGGCCAGGATGTGATTGCAGAACGAACCGCGGGCGCCGCCGCACGGGCGGTTGTTGTTGGTACTGCACGCGAAGGCGTAGGTGCCGACGGCGACCGACGAAACGTAGACCCGCCCGATGTCCGACCCACTGGACACAACACCCTGAAGACGTCCGTCGGCCAGTTCGACGAACGGGACCTTGGCCAGCTTGCGGGCTCGTGCGGGTGCGGTCACCCGTGCCGTGCTGGACCTCTCCCAGTCTGACAACACACCACTCCTCTGTGCACCGGGGCGACTTCCGCGCCACAACGGCAGAACACGACCGAACATATCCGCGACCACTGACAATCGGTCCGGCGGACGTGCGCGGGTGCCGCGGAAGGCCGCTCCCGGGCAGAGCTCAGAAGGAGTGCCCCACCCCTTCCGCGGCCTGGCGCCCCGCATCCATCGGCAGCGGGGGGATCGGGAGGGCGATGAGGTCGTACTGGGGGCACGGCGCCGTGACGCACTGTTTCGGCGACGGCACGCAGACGTGCCCGGCGGGCACCACGGCGGAGGAGCACGGGATCAGCTGTGCGACGAGGGGATCGTCCGAGGCGAGCGCCGGGCTCGCCATCGTCAGGGGCAGGGCGGTGAGGGCGACCGCCGTGGCGGCACGCAGCAGGTTCTCGATCACAAGCAGCAGACATAGCCGCGCGACGGCGCGGCGTCGCATCCAGGACACCACCCATCACCCGTTCGAGTGACGATGTTCACCACAAGAACGCGTTTCCGATTCCTGGCATGTCATAACGGCGCGCCGGGCCTGCCGTACGGATCGGGGACCGTACGGCAGGCCCGGCGTCCGGCAGGGCCTTGCGGGCCTACTCTGCCGGGACCTCCTCCGCGCCTGCGCCGTCCTCGCTCCCGGCAGAGGTCTTCGGGCGGCCGATCGAGCAGACCAGCGCGTTGTCCTTCACATCGGCGACGATGGTGTCGCCCGGCTCCGCCTCGCCGCTCAGCAGCAGGGAGGCGATGCGGTTGTCGAGTTCGGTCTGGATCGTGCGGCGCAGCGGGCGGGCACCGAACTCCGGCTGGTGGCCGTGCGCGACCAGGAGCTTCTTCGCCGCCTCGGTGACCTCCAGCTCCATGTCCTGGGCCCGCACACGGCGTTTGCTGCCGTCGAGCATGAGGTCCACGATCCGCCCGAGGTCGTCCTTGTCGAGACCGTGGAAGATGATCGTCTCGTCGACGCGGTTGAGGAACTCCGGCGGGAAGTGGCCCCGCAGGTCGCCCATGAGGTCCTCGCGGATCTCGGAGACATCGCCCTTGTGGGCGAGGATGCGCTGGGCGCCGATGTTGGACGTCATGATGACGACGGTGTGCCGGAAGTCCACCGTCCGCCCCTGGGCATCGGTCAGCCGCCCGTCGTCGAGGACCTGGAGCAGTGTGTTGAAGACATCGGGGTGGGCCTTCTCCACCTCGTCGAACAGGAGCACGCTGTACGGCTGTCGGCGCACCTTCTCCGTCAGCTGGCCCGCCTCCTCGTGGCCGACGTATCCGGGCGGTGCGCCGACCAGGCGCGAGACGGTGTGCTTCTCCTGGAACTCGCTCATGTCGAAGCGGGCCATGCGGTTCTCGTCGCCGAACAGCAGCTCGGCGAGTGCCTTGGCGAGCTCGGTCTTGCCGACACCGGTGGGTCCGAGGAAGAGGAAGGAGCCGACGGGGCGGTCGGGGTCACCCATCCCTGCCCGGCTGCGGCGCACCGCCTGCGCGATCGCGGTGACCGCCTCGTCCTGGCCGACCACCCGGGAGTGCAGCGCGTCCTCGAGTTTGAGGAGCTTCTCCTTCTCGCTGGCGGTGAGCTGGGTGACCGGGATGCCGGTGCGGCGGGAGACGACGTCGGCGATGTCGGCGGTGGTCACGTCCATGACGCCTTCGCGGCGTTCCTCGATCCCGGCGAGCTCGGCCTCGGTCTCCGCGATCCGGCCCTTGAGGTCGGACGCCTTGTCGAAGTCCTCGGAAGCGACGGCTTCGTCCTTCTCGCGCTTCAGCTTCGCGAGCCGGTCCTCGCGGGAGACGACCTCGGTGGACCGGCCGAGCGACCGCAGCCGTACCCGGGCACCCGCCTGGTCCATGAGGTCGATGGCCTTGTCCGGCAGGAAGCGGTCGCTGATGTAGCGGTCCGACAGCTCGGCCGCCGCCACCAGGGCAGCGTCGGCGAAGCGGACCTGGTGGTGCGCCTCGTAGGAGTCGCGCAGGCCCTCCAGGATCTGGATGGTCTCCTCGACCGTCGGCTCCGGCACCATGACGGGCTGGAAGCGCCGCTCCAGGGCGGCGTCCTTCTCGATGTGCTTGCGGTACTCGTCGATGGTCGTCGCGCCGACGACATGGAGCTCGCCGCGGGCCAGTGCGGGCTTCAGCATGTTGCCCGCGTCCATCGCGCCCTCGCCGGACGCTCCGGCGCCGACCACGGTGTGCAGTTCGTCGATGAACAGGATCGTCGAGTCCGCGGCGGCGCTGACCTCCTCGATGACATTCTTGAGCCGTTCCTCGAACTGACCGCGGTACTGGGAACCCGCCACCAGTCCGGACAGATCCAGCGCGATCACCCGCTTGTCCTTGAGGGTGCGGGGAACGTCACCGGCCACGATGCGCTGGGCGATGCCCTCCACGATGGCGGTCTTGCCGACGCCGGGCTCGCCGATCAGCACCGGGTTGTTCTTGGACCGCCGCGAGAGGACCTCCACGGTCTGTTCGATCTCCTCGGCCCGGCCGACCACGGGGTCGAGCTTCCCGGCCTTCGCCTCCTCGGTCAGGTCGCGCCCGTACTGGTCGAGCGTGGGGGTGTCGCTCGTCCCGTCCGCCGGGGTTCCCTCGGCCCGTGCCGCGTTGTCCGCCTCGCGCCGCAGTCTGCCGGTGTCGGTGCCGTACGCGCCGAGCACTCTGGCCGCTCCGGACTCCTTGGCGTCCAGCAGCGCGCCGAGGATGTGCTCCGGCCCGATGTACGAGACCCCGGCCGCCTGCGAGCGCTCGTAGGCCTGGAGCAGTACGCGTTTGGCGGCGGGGGTCAGGCTCGGCTCCGCCGACGGCGTGGCGCTCTCCCCCGGCAGGATCTCGGCGATCCGCTTGCCCAGCTCGTCCGGGTCGGCGCCGGCCTGCTGGAGCAGGGTGCGGGACGGGTCCACCTGGGTGGCGGCCCACAGCAGATGCTCGGTGTCCAGGTCGCGGCTGCCGTCGTCGGTGGCCCGGGTGGTCGCCCGGCCTATCAGCTCACGGGCCGACTCGGTCAGCAGCCGCCCGATCGGCACCCGCTGCACCTGCGGCGGCGAGGACGCCGGGGACATCCCGAAGAACCGGTTGAGCATTTCCGAGAACGGATCCGGGCCGCCGAAGGAACCGAAGGAGGACATGGTCATGGTCACCGTCCAGTGAGTGCGGATGCGGGGAGCGCGCGAAGGGTGGCCCGCCGGGATCGCCCCGTGCAGGGCACCGCCTCCGGTGCCCGGTGCTCACGGATCGTCGAGGTCGTCCCGTGGCCCCCATGGGCAGGTGGTCCCACTAGACCAACGCCCGCCTGGTCACGCAACGGCACGGACGCTCACCCGCGGGCCACGGGCGGCGTGCGCCACGGCGCCCGTGGCCTCCCCGCCCGGTCACGGCCCGGTAGCCGGTAGCCCGGTCGGGTGAGCTCCGGATACGGGGCACGACCGGATCGCGCGGGCCTGGGCGTCCCGGCCTCCCGTCGCCTCGCCGACGGCCGGGGCCCCGCCAAGACTTGGCCCATGAGCAACAAGGAACGGTCGGTCGACCTCAAGGGCGGCCCCGGTCACATCGTGCTGCCGGCGGTCGTCTTCGCCGTGCCCGTCCTCAAGCTGGCCTGGACACTGGGCGGCGGGGGCGCGGCGAGCGAGGCCCTCGTCGCCATGGAGCCGGCCAACTGGCCCGACGTCCTGATCGGAATGCTCCTCGAGGACGCGCTGCTGGCCTCGGCGCTCGCCGTCGCGATGTCGCGCACCTCGTACGCGTACTTCGCCGCCAAGGGCGGGGCACGGGTCCACGCGGGCACCCCCACCGCCCATGTGCTGCTGCAGGCCGCCGTGGTCCCGTTCACCTTCGCGCTGGTCGTGGGGGCCTTCCACGGGCTGTGGTGGGGCGTCGCCGTCGGCCTCGTCTCGTACGCGCTGCGGCTCGGCGTGATCGTCGAGTACCGCACCGGGCGGCGCGAGCGCGACAGCGGCAGACGCAGCCGGACCTCTCCCTCCGGCTGGCTGGAACGTGCCGCGGACACCGCCGCGGTGGCCGCTCTGCTGCTGGCCGTGGTGGTGCTCCCGGTGATCGCCCTGCTGGCGGCGGTGAACGGCCGTTCCTGGACCGGCGTCGTGGAGTGCGACGTCAACACCGGGCACGGCACCGAACGCGCCCGTCTCGTGGAACTCGGCCGCAAGGGCAACGGAGTCGTCGGCTGGGACATCGCGCAGGACGAGGTCGTCAATGGCCTCAACTGCGCGGTCTCGGGGAACAACACGGTACGCACGCCGCTGTGGCGCTCCTGAGGGCGTACGCCGTCGGCCGCGGCACTCCCCACGAGGACGGCGAAGATCGCGGCTGACGCACATTTTCGGACATGCGCCGAGTGGTCCGGAGCCCTCCGATGAAGCAGTGTGTTCGCGCGGCCGGGTCCGAGAACCGCTCGCGGCACGTGCCCCACGCTCCGTGCGGGCGTGTTCCGGGAGATGACGGGGCGTCAACTCCGGTTCGATCACGGCTGCCAGCTGCAGTACGTTCTATTTCCGGATTTCTACGTGCTTGTCAGTGTCATACGCCACGCTGGACACATACCGCCCAACACCGGCTTGGAGGCCAGTAGTGGACGCCCAGGACCTCGCGCAGCTCGCCGACAAAGAGTTCGAGCAGATGCTCACCTCGAACATCCACCCGCCCACCCGTGACGCCAGAGCGTGGGCCGCGATCATCCACCCCGACAATCTGCCGCGAGCACGGAAGATCCTCACCCATGTCCACGAGCGGACCGCGAGCGTGCTGCGCCGCCGCAAGAGCGAGCGCGAGGAATTCCGCGTCGAGTGCTTCGCCCGGGGGGAGGCCGGAAAGCGCGAGTGGTTCGCCACCCGGGCCGACTTCGAATCGCTGCGCCGCCGCACCGCGAACTTCCATCAGCGTGTCCAGCGGGCCATCACCGAACTGGGGCAGGAGCAGCGCAATGTGAACCGGGCGCAGAGCCACACCGCCGGGCAGCAGAGCCGCGAGACCCTCCGCGAGCTGGCCGTCGCCGTGCAGCGCCACCAGGACGTGCACGCCCGCGACGGCGGCGGCGCCGGGCAGGAGGACCTCGAGCTGTGGCAGTACCTCGACCGGCTGACGGTGCCCACCGGCCCGGGCCAGCACCCCACGACGCTCCGTACGATGCTCAGCATCTACTGGACGGACCCCCAGCCGCCCGGTGACTCCCCCGAGCATCCGGTGCCCGCCGAGCCGGCCGTCCCGAGCACCGCCGCGGCCCACCCCGGCGTGCCGCAGGCCCGCCGAGCCGGCGAGCGGGACGATCCCGCGGCGCGGGCGCAGCCCCAGGAACCGCCCGGCTGACACCCGGCGGGGCGACGGCCGGGAAGCGACAGCCGCGCCGGGCAGGGGCCGCGCACCGGAAACGGTCAGGGGCAGCGGACCGGGAAGGGGCGACC
>NZ_JBHJQP010000123.1:0-24253 GCF_042262625.1 Streptomyces sp. NPDC056347
TCGTCGAGCGGACGATCGCCTGGCTGCACGGATTCCGACGTCTACGCGTCCGCTGGGAACGACGCGACGACATCCACGAAGCCTTCCTCGGCCTCACCACCTGCCTCATCACCCACCGACACGTCCAACGCCTTTGTTAGGACCTCTTAGAGTTGATCCTGTGCCGAACTCGCTTACGAGTAAGGACAGTTCGATCATAGATGTGCGCGAGCAGTGATCCCCGATCTTGGAAACTGTTGTGAATTTGTCAGCAATTCGGCCAACCCCGGGACGGGACGCTTTCGCATCCTGTAAAAGCGCATCAGTCACGGCCCACAGCCCTCCGCCGAGGCCGCTCCGACGGGAAGGCCGGACACCCTTGCCGACGTGAAGCCTTCCGGGCCTGCGCCGGCGCGGTCCCCGCCGGGACCCGATCGGCGGTACGCCCTTCACGAGCGGCATCAACGCCCGGCTGTCGTGGACGCCGGCACCGGAGATTCCGGCGGAGAGGTGATGGAGCCCGGCCCGCACACTGGCCTTCGTCGACTCGGCGAACCGGCGGCGGGCCTTCGCACCGGACGGCCCGGACGACACGGCGAGCAGCTGCTGCCACGAGCATGATCGCCACCGGCACTTCCCGGTCGCCATCACGACACCGATCACCGCCCCGAGGCCGCGACGGCACCTCCGGCACCACTTCACGCCGATCCATCCGGGGTTCACGGAAGTGGAGCGGGCCGCGCGGGCATTCGGCGATGATCTTGGGCTGAGGTGGTGTGAGCTTAGTGATTCTTTACCTGGTAGGTGCAACCAGCACGGTTTCGTAGATCATCCTGTCTTCTCAGTTGGCTCTTGGTTTTTGACGGAGAAGAAGGAAGTTCATGCACACTCGTGCTCGCATAGCAGCCGTCGGCGCGCTCGCCGCACTTTCCGCGCTCGCACTCACCGGCTGCAACAACGGCGACGAGGACGGAGCCGCTGCAGGCTCGTCCGCTCCCGCATCGGACTCGGGGTCGGCCTCGACCGCGGCTTCGTCCGGGAGTAACTCGAGCACGAGCGGCGGCAGCAGCTCGTCCGGCAGCGGGGGCAGCTCGTCCGGCGGCGGGGGCGGCGGCGCCACCGCGGCCTGCACCCTCCAGACGGTCTCGATCAAGTTCTTCATGAGCGATCACCAGGCCACCGAGCAGCAGGCGGCCAACGGCACCCTCAAGCTCACCAACACCTCCGGTGCCACCTGTACGGTCGTCGGTCCCACGACCGTGACCGCGACCGACGACGAGAACAAGACCGACCCGATCTCCGCGGACAACTCCGAGGAGGGCTCGGACGCTGTCGACATCCCGGCGGGCGGCTCGGCGACGGCGGATATCGGCTACAACAACCTGAACACCGAGGGCACCGCCCGCGACACCTGCCCGATGGGCGCGTCCAGCGTCAAGGTCGGGCTGCCGAAGCAGGCGGACACCACGGTGAACGTGCTGAAGGCGGACGGCTCGCCGGGCGGCTACTTCAGCGTCTGCGGCGACAGCTTCAGGGTCGGCGCCTTCACGGTCGGCTAGGAAGTCGTCCCAATCGGTGAGCCTGCGGTAGCAGGTGAAGGTGCCGGCGATGCCGGTGAGGCGAGGAAGTGGTCGGCCTCGCGTTCGTAGCGGGGTTGGAGCCGGCGACAGTCGGCGGACCGGGCCATGGTGCGTTCGGTGGTCCGGCGGTGGCGGCCGAGTCGCCGTGGGGGCTCGATGCCCTTACGGGCGATGCGGTGCCCGATGCCTCCCCGCGCCGGCCATTGCCGCAGGTGGCGGCAGTCGCAGCCCTTGCCGACGCGGCCCCCGCCGGGACCTGATCGGCGGTGCGCCCCTCACGAGCGGCATCAACGCCCGGCTGTCGTGGACGTCGGCGCCCGAGATGCCGACGGAGCGGGCCTCCTGTTCCAGGGCCCGCATGCTCACCGAGTCGATCGCGCAACGCGACCGGTCGAGATCGCCGCGGGAGCCGAGTGCGTCGAGGACCAGTGTGTGGATCGAGCTCCACCCCCTGGTCCTCGACGCACTCGACCAACCGGCGGTGGGCCGTCGCACCGGACGGCCCGAACGCTACTGCGCGCCGCAACGGCGCCTCTCTCCGGTACCACCTGCTACGCAATTCCCATAAATCGTCCGCTACCAGCCGCTCAACAATCTCCGTTACGGCCAACGTCCTGGCCACCCACCCAAGATCGACCAGGGCCCGGAACCGGCCCTCTCCCCCACCGCCCGGACCGGCTTCGTGACCTACGCGGCCGACGCCACGCGCACCTGATCCGCCCTCCGGCCCCGCCCCCGTCGGCCCGCCGTGCCGCAGGGCGCGCGGAGGGGGCGTACGCCTTGATAGCGTCGCTCCCGCGACTGCGGTTCGTGCTTCCCGCCGGGGTCGTCGCCGTGCGCCGTGCGGTCCGCCCCTGAGGGCACGGGGAAGTCTGCGGCAAGGACGAAAAAGGGCCCGACGCATGAGTCTCGCGCAGCTGCACTACACCTCTGCCCGTGCTGTCTCCGCGGACGACGACGGGGGCGGGAGCGGGAGCGGTGCGCGTTTCACCGCCGTCAGCGCCGGGCTGCCCACGCCGGTGCTGGCCGAGGCCGAACAGCTCCTCGGCTATGAGCCTCCCGCCGAGACCCCGCACCGGCCGGACTCCGGCCAACTCCGTTCCCTGCCCGAGGCATTGAGCTTCAGCGAGCTGATGGACGGCGGACATCTGCTGGCCCGCGCGGTCGCGTACGCCGGATCCGGTGGCGGTTCCGGTGCCGTCGGGTTTCACGCGCATGCGGTGCACCTTCCGGCCGGCACACGGCTGCCGGGCGGGGTTCTGCCGATCACTGCCTGGCGCTCGCCGAGCTGGGCCTCCGTGCCGCCGCGCGGCGGGGCCCCGGAGCGGATATCCGCGCTGCCCGCCTCCGCGGCCTTCGGGCCCGAGGCCCTGAACGACTTCGCGGTCTCCCGCAGCCCCTGGCTCGCGGCGGTCTTCGCCGACCTGCGCCAGGTGTGCTCCGGCGGACCGGACGCCGGGCGGCTGGTGCTGGTGGAGCGGCACAGCGCGGATGCGGCCCGGTGGGTCGCGCTCGCCTCGGCGGTGCTGCCGCCGGACGACGCACACCGGCTGACGTTCACCACGTACACCCGCCGTCCGGCGGACGCTCCGCATCAGATCGTCGGCGTACTGCCCGAGGACGCGCCCCGGAACGCACCGCCCGCGCTCCGGGTGCACGACTGCGCGGGTGCCCGGCCCGCCGCGCCGGTGGAAGACGCCTGGGCCGAGACCTGCGCCCGGATCTGGCGCAACCGGTCCCCCGAGCTGTTCCGGACCGCGGCCGAACTGCCCGGCGGGCCCTTCGCCGCCGGTCCGCTCGCCGTCACGGCGCTCTGCGCGGGCGTGCCGCTCGGCTCGGCCGAGCGGGCGGCGGCCGCCGAGTGGGCCGCCGAGCGGCCGTACGCGCTGGACGAGGAGCGCACGCACCGGCTCACCGACGCCCTGACCGACCCCGAAATCGACCGCACTCCGCACGAACTCGCTTCTGTGGCCCGGTTGTTGACCGCGCTCGACGGGCGGGCCCCGGCCGGTGTGACGGCATCGCTCGGCGCCCTGCTGGTGACGGAGGCGGTGTACGGGAACGATGTCACCGTCGTACCACCGGGGCGCTCGGTCTTCTCCGGGCCGGGCGGCGAGCCGGTCGCGGCGGCGCTCGTCGAGGCGGTCGGCGACGACCTGCGCACCGAACTGGCCAACGGCTCGCCGCTCACCGGCCCGGACGCCGTTCCCGGGCACGGAGTGGGGCGGACCGTACAACTGCTGCGCATCGCCCGGCTGCTCGACGTGGACTGCGCGGACCTGCTCCCCGGCGTCGTGCGCCGGATCGCGCGGGCGCTGCGGGACGAGGGCGCGGGCGACTGCGGGCAGGTGCTGCTGGAGCTGCTGGACGAGCAGTTCGACGTGCGCACCGCGCTGCTGGGCGAGCTGGACCGGATCGCCCCGAAGGACCCGACCGCGACCGAGCGGCTGCTCACGGACGTGGCGCTGCCGTTCACCGGGGCACAGACTCTGCCGCACCTGAGAATGTGCGCGGCGGCGGCCGAGGCCCGGGCACATGGCGGCGAGGACCGGGTGAAGGCGCTGAACGCCGTGCTGCGCGCCGGTGGCATGTCACCTTTCACCGAGCCGTTGGTGCTGCGTACGGCGGTGGGTCTGGTCTGGGACGGGGGCGCACCCACGGCAGGCGAGGCCCGGCAGTTGCTGGCCGCGAGCACCTCCGACGCGCACCGCACGGCCGGTACGTGGTCCGTTCTCGTCGCGGCAGCGCTCGGCGCGGACGCGGACGACGCGGAGGCGGCGGAGCTGGCCCCGGACCTGTTGCGCGGGTTCCCCCAGGAGATCGACGCCCGGACCCGCCACGCGCTGCAACTCCTGGAGTTCGCCCAGGGCCTCCGGTCGGACGCGGCCGCACCGGGGTGGACCGAGACCGCCCTACGGCTGTGCGCCGGGGCGGAGCCGGTGGAACCGGGGGTGCGCGAGCAGGCGTACGGGGCGCTGGCCGGTCGGCTGCTCGCCCCGGAGCGCCCGGAGGCCGAGCTGTACGCCTTCGTACACAGCGCCGACCAGGAGCTGATCGCGGCGTACGGCCGGGCCGCCCGGCAGGACACGGTGCTCGCCCGGCTGCGCTCCGAACCGGCGTACGCCGCCGACTGCTTCACCGTCTGGAGCGCCCACCCGCACGCGGGCGAGACATGGAGCACGACCCGGACCGCCCTGCTGGAAGAGGTACTGCGGCCGGCGGTCCGGGCCCTGTCACCGGAACAACTGACAGCGGTCGAGGAAGCCGCGGGCCACGCGGGCAGCAGCCGCACGGCGGAGGCCTTCCGCTCCTGGCACCGATCGGGCGGCGGCCTGCGCAGACGACTCGGCAGCCGCATCGCGGCCCGGGTACGGCGGGCGTGAGGACCTAAGGAGCGTCCGGCGCCCCCGGGTCGCCCGCTCCCCCGTCCGGCCCGGCCACCGTTCTCAGCACCGGGGCCGCGGTGACCGCGGCGAACGAAGCGTGCACGGCGGCGCGGACCTGCTCGGCGACCACTTCGGGGCCGGAGGTGTCGAGCTTGCCGTCGAGGTGCAGGAACGCCAGGCCGTGGACGAGGGCCCACACCGCGACCGCCAGGGCGCACGTGTCCGAGCCGGGGAACACGTCGCGGACGAGGCCCTGCACGTACTCCGAGACGACCGTGGTCGCGGCGAGCCGCTCCTCGTCGGCCGGGTCGCAGGGCTCGGCGAACATCACCCGGAACAGCGCCGGATGATCGAGGGCGAACCGCACGTAGACGACGGCGACCGCCGCCAGATCGTCGGACGTGGAGGGCGCGGGGTGATCCGCGGTCAGACACTCCTCGAGTTCGCGGTACCCCTCGGCCGCGACCGCGGAGACGAGCGCGTCGCGGTCCGCGAAGTGGCGGTACGGGGCCGTCGCCGACACCCCGGCCCGTCGCGCCACCGCGCGCAGCGAGAGCCCCGCGCTGCCGTCCTCCTCCAACAGCTCACGCGCGGCCCGCAGGCAGGCCGCCCGCAGATTCCCGTGGTGGTACGCAGCGCTCTGCGACACGGTTCACACTCCTCGATGTTTGCATCGCTCACATCCGGCCCTAATGTGAACGGTGCACACATCGTAGGCGATCGACATGGAAGAGGGTGACTCGGATGTCCCGCGATCTGTTCGCGCCGCTGTCCCTGCGCTCCGGTCAGGTGCTCCACAACCGGATCGCGAAGGCGGCCATGGAGGAGAACCTGGCCGGCGACGGCCAGCTGCCGGACCAACGGCTGTTCGCGCTCTACCGGCGCTGGGCCGCCGGGGGTACGGGGCTGCTGATCACCGGCAACGTCATGGTGCACGCCGAGGCGCTGACCGGCCCCGCGGGCGTGGTGCTCGACGACGCCGCTCCGCTGGAGCCGTTCATCGAGTGGGCCAGGGCCGGCAGGTCCGGCGGTGCTTCGATCTGGATGCAGATCAACCACCCCGGCCGCCAGGTGCAGGCCAACATGCCCGGCGTCGTGTGGGGCCCGTCCGACGTCGGCGTCGATCTGGGCAGGCACAGCAGTCGCTTCGGCCGTCCCAGCGCCATGACCGCCGAGCAGATCGGGGCCACCGTGACCCGCTTCGCGGTCACGGCGCGGCGCGCCGAGGAGGCCGGGTTCGACGGTGTGGAGATCCATGCCGCGCACGGCTATCTGCTGTCGCAGTTCCTCTCCCCGCTGGTCAACACGCGCACCGACGCGTGGGGAGGGCCGCTCGAGAACCGGGCCCGGATGCTGCTCGACGTCGTCCGCGCGGTCCGTGAAGCCGTCTCCCCGTCGTTCGCGGTCGCGGTGAAGCTCAACTCCGCCGACTTCCAGCGCGGCGGCTTCGATGCCGACGACGCGCGCCGGGTGATCGCCATGCTGGAACCCCTGGGTGTCGACCTGGTCGAACTCTCCGGCGGCAGTTACGAGAGCCCGGCCATGTCCGGCCGTTCCGCCGATGTCCGCACCCGGGCCAGGGAGGCGTACTTCCTGGATCTGGCGGAGGACCTGGTCGGGACGAGCCCGATCCCGCTCATGCTCACCGGTGGCGTCACCCGGCGTGTCACCGCCGAGCAGGTCCTCGACAGCGGCGTGGCGGTCGTCGGCATGGGCACCGCCCTCGCCGTCACGCCCGACCTGCCCGACCGGTGGAAGGAGGGGCGCGAGGCCGACGGGCGGCTCAGGCCCGTGACCTGGTCCGACAAGACCCTCGCCTCGGCCGCCGGCATGGCGCTCGTCCGCCACCAGATGCGCCGCCTCGCCCACGGCAGCGGCCCGAGGCCCGGAACCCACCCCGCGCGCGCCATGGTCTGCGATCAGCTCCAGCAGCGCCGCGCCCTGCGCCGCTACCGCTCCTGGCTGACCACCTCACGGAGCGTCGCGGGCCGGTGAACCACCGTGCGCGGGTGGGCGACGGGTTCGCACGGCTCGCCCTCACCTCGCCCTCACCTCGCCCTCACCCGCCGAGCCCGGCCGTCCGGCCGGGGCAGTGCCCGGGGTGGTCCGTGGGCGGCCGATCCGTCCGGCCACCGCACGGGGCCTGCTGCGGCGAGTCCCCGGGTCACACCGGCTGCGCACCGTCCCGGACTGACCTGGTACGCAGCCGGCGGCACACCAGGAACCCGGCGGTGGCGACCAGCAGATAGGCCGGGACGAGCAGCACCGCGTCCGGTGTCGTCGGCTCCACGCCCAGGCCCGCGCCGCGCGCGTCGCCCTCCAGCACGGCCCGGTTGACGGTCAGGAAGGTCAGGTGGGCGCCGATCGCACTCCACAGCGGGGCCCCGGTCACAGCCGTTCTGGCGGCAACGAGCATCAGGCCGAACACGGTCAGCAGCACCAGGTAGTCCACCGGGTTCTGCCCTTCGGGCGCCGGCCCGACCGGTGGGGGCGTGCCGCCGGTCAGCCACGCCACCCCCGCCCCCACCACCGTCGAGGCGCCCGGCACCAGCAGGAAGACCACCGTGGTGCCCAGGGCCGCCACCGTTCCCCGGAACCGTCCGCGCAGCGCCGTCCAGGTGTGGCCGCGCAGCGTGGTCTCCTCGGGCATGGCCTCGAGGAGCAGGGCGACGACGGTGTTGGTGGCGAGGAACGCGACGAGGGCGGCGGCGTCGGGCCGCCCCCAGTCCAGCATTCCGGCGGCCGTGCCCGCGCCCAGCACCAGCGCCGCCGCACCGGCCGTCACCCCGGCGCCGGTCAGCAGGGCGCGCAGGCTCTGCCGTACGCCGCCGAAGCCGAGCGGGCCGGTGCGCGACGACAGGCGCAGGACCAGCGGCACCGCGAGGGCGGTGACGAGTGCCGCCGGAAGCAGCCGGGCCGGTAATCCGCCGAGTCCGGCGGCCTCGGCCAGGGCGGCACCGAAGCCGGTGCCCGCGCCGAGCGCGACGGCCATGACCAGACCGCCGGTGAGCGCCCGGGACAGCGCCGCCCCAGTGCTGCCCGCGCTCGCGGCGGGTGGCACCGGGGCGGTACGGGCGATCGTGCGTGACGCGGGCTCGGACATGCTGCTCCCCGATCTGGGCCGGACTGGCAGGGACGTACGCCCCTGCTCCAGCCTGGCCCGGCCGCACGGCCCGCCCGTCGTCCGCGCGGACGAACCGCCGGTACATCCTTCGGGGGACCGCCCGTCACCGGTGAGCCGGTGCCGGTGAGCCGGCCGGGAGGTCAGGCGTCCGGAGTCAGCCGCAGCGAGATCGAGTTGATGCAGTACCGCTGGTCGGTGGGGGTCGGGTAGCCCTCGCCCTCGAAGACGTGGCCCAGGTGCGATCCGCAGCGGGCGCAGCGGACCTCGGTGCGGACCATGCCGTGGCTGCGGTCCTGGATCAGCTCGACCGCGTCGGTGTCCTTCGGGTCGTAGAAGGACGGCCAGCCGCAGTGCGACTCGAACTTGGTGTCCGAGCGGAACAGCTCCGCACCGCAGGCGCGGCAGGAGTAAACGCCCTCGGTCTTCGTGCCGGTGTACTCACCGACGAAGGCGGGTTCGGTGCCGGCCTGGCGCAGCACGGCGTACTCGGCCGGGGACAGCTCGGCCCGCCACTGCTCGTCCGGCTTCTCGATCTCGTACGACACGGTGCTCCCTCAGCTCGACAGGTGGTCCAGGATGCGCGGACCGAGGTCCGTGACGTCGCCCGCGCCCATGGTGAGAACGAGGTCACCGGGCTTCGCCATTCCCGCGATCGTGGCGGGGACCGCGTCCTTGTCGTGGACGGCGGTGACGTCGGCGCCCGCGGTGCGCGCGGCGTGGATGATCAGCTCGCTGGTGATGCCGGGGATCGGGTCCTCGCGGGCCGGGTAGATGTCCAGCACCACGGAGGCGTCCGCGAGCGCGAGGGCCTGGCCCATCTCCGTACCGAGCTCCTGGGTGCGGGAGAAGAGGTGCGGCTGGAAGACCACCAGGATGCGGGCGTCGGCCGCGGCGCCGCGCATGGCCTCCAGGTCGGCGGTCATCTCGGTGGGGTGGTGCGCGTAGGAGTCGATGACCTGCACGCCCGCCGCCTCGCCCTTCAGCTGGAGGCGGCGCTTGACGCCGGTGTACTTGCCGAGCGCCGAGGCCAGGTTGTGGGCCGGGATGCCGAGGGCGACGCCGGCGGCGAGGGCGGCGACCGCGTTGAGCGCGTAGTGGCGGCCGGGCACGGAGACCGTGAACGTGAGGAACTTCCCGTTCAGCAGGATCGTGACCTCGCTGGTCAGGCCGCGCGGGGTGATCCGGTGGACGCGTACGTCGGCGGACTCGGCCTCGCCGTAGGTGACGACGTTCAGCCCCTTGCGGTCGCGGACCCGCCCGGTCAGCTCGACGGCGCCGGGCTGGTCGGCGGAGACCACCAGCGTGCCGCCGGGGACGATCTTGGCGGTGAACGCCTCGAAGGACTCGTAGATCTCGTCCATCGAGGCGTAGTTCGCGTGGTGGTCCAGCTCGACGTTGAGGACGATCGCGACCTCGGGGTCGTACTTCTGGAAGCTGCGGTCGCTCTCGTCGGCCTCGGCGACGAAGATCGTCCCCTCGCCGTGGGTGGCGTTGGTGCCGGGGCCGGCCAGGTCGCCGCCGATGGCGTACGAGGGGTCGAGGTCCAGCTCGGTCAGGGCGACGGCCAGCATCGAGGTGGTGGTCGTCTTGCCGTGCGTGCCGGCGACCGCGATGGCACGCAGGCCGGTCATGAGCGAGGCGAGCGCGTCTGAGCGGTGGACGACCGGGACCGACAGCTCGGCGGCGCGCACCAGCTCCGGGTTGTCGGCGCGGATGGCGCTGGAGACGACCACGCACGAGGCGTCGTCCGCCAGGTGTGCGGCGGAGTGCCCGACGTGGACGGTCGCCCCCAGCGCCCGCAGCGCCTCGGCCGTACCCGATTCCTTGGCGTCGCTGCCCGCGACCTTGGCGCCCCGCTGGGCGAGGATCTTCGCGATGCCCGACATTCCGGCGCCGCCGATGCCGATGAAGTGCGGGCGTTCCATGGCGGCGGGGATACCGGGTGTCATGTGCGTCCTCCGGGAGCTGAGCGGGTGCTTTCGGTCGCGGAGAGGTACCGGCCTCGACCGCCCGCCCAGCCTATTCGCTGTGCGCGAAGAGCTTGAGCACCGGGACGCCGACCTTGTGGCGGGCCCGGGAAGCCCAGTCGCGGTGGAAGAACTCCTCGACGTAGTGCGGTGCGGTCAGCACGATGACCTCGTCCGCCTCCGACTCCTCGACCACGGACTTCAGCAGATCGAGCGGATGGTCCTCGACGACCTGGCCGACCGCCTCGGAGCCGGCCTGGCGCAGCGCCTCCAGGGACACCTCGAGCGCGAGTTCGGCGGATTGTCTGGCGTTCTCGCCCTCCGGTTCCTCGCTCTCCCGGGCGGCCTCCTTCAGTTCGCCCATCGCCAGGTCGTCGATCGCCCGCAGGAGCACATCGGCCTGGTCACCGCGCGGCTGGAGCAGCACGACGAAGGAGATCCGCTCCTCCCCGTGCAAAGTGGTGACGAAGTCGACGTCCTCCGAGGTGAGGGGCTTCTCGATCATCAAAACGCTGGTGAACACCACGGGCGCCCTTCTGCTTCAGTGACCCTCCCAGGTCACTGCTGAAACCATCCTTCCCCGTGCTCGCACGGGGGTTGCGGAAGTAATTGTGCCCACCGGAAGCCAACCGGAACGGGTAATTCCGCTCTTTTCAGCCCCGACGGTACCGAGTGAAGAGGAAACCGGCCTCCTCCAGCATCGATGCCAGGGTGAATCGTTTCGGCACCGTGACCCCGGGACCGCCCGCGATCCGCTGCGCGTCCCCGGCGGTCAGCAGCGGCGCGAGCGTCAGGCAGAGCTCGTCCAGGACCCCGGCGGCCACGAACTGGCCCAGCAGCCTCGGGCCGCCCTCGGTCAGCAGCCGGGTGAGCCCGCGGTCCGCCAGCTCCCGCACGGCCCTGGCCGGGTCCACCCGGGAGCCCTCCCCGGCGAACACCACCTCGGCGCCCGCCGCGCGGGCCTGCTCCACGCGCTGCGCGGGGACACCGGTGCCGGTCAGCAGCAGGGTCGGCACCAGCGGCTCGGTGAAGAGCGGCATCGAGAAGTCCAGGTCCAGGCTGCCGCTGACCACGGCGATCGCGGGGGCGGGCCCCTGCCCGGCGGCGGCCCGGCGGACGGCGAACGCCTCGCGCGCGCGGGCGGGCCGGTAGCCCTCCAGCCGGACCGTCTCCGCACCGACCACGATCGCGTCGGCCAGGCCGCGCAGGGTGCCGAAGATCCGCATGTCGGCCGCGCAGGAGATCGGCTGCGAGCGGCCGTCGTGCTGGGCGGCGCCGTCGAGCGTGGACACCATGTTGGCGCGGAGCCAGGGACCGTCCTGCCCGGGGTAGGCGTAGGCGTCGGCCAGGGCGTCCAGGCTCCACTCCCCCAGGTCACCGGCGGAGCCGGCGGCGGGGGTGTCGGCGGATGTCAGGTCGGTCACAGGGAACAGGCGTCGCATGCTCCGCAGTCTTCCACGGCCTGTGGCGGCGCTTAGAGTGGAGAGTTGTGTCGTCCTCCACAGCCCTGCCGGGGCAGAGCCCCATATCCGAGACAGCTCCGCTGTCCCTGTGCGCCCGCGAACCCCACGTTCCGGCCGACCGGCTGGTCGCCGAGATGGTGCCGCCGCCGCGCTTCGACTCCGTACGCTTCGATACCTACGTGCCCGACCCCGACCAGCCGAGCCAGACGGAGGCGGTCAGGGTTCTGAGCGGCTTCGCGGCCGGGCTGGGCGGCGCGCACGCCAGCGGTTCGGGCCGCAGGAAGTGGTTCGGCCGGAAGCCGGTGGCCGCCTCGGCGCCGCTCGGGGTGTATCTCGACGGCGGGTACGGCGTCGGCAAGACGCATCTGCTGGCCTCGCTCTGGCACGCCACGCCCGCCGAGCCGGCGCTGAAGGCGTTCGGCACGTTCGTGGAGCTGACGAACCTGGTCGGCGCGCTGGGCTTCCAGCAGACCGTGAAGACGCTGGGCGGGCACCGGCTCCTGTGCATCGACGAGTTCGAGCTGGACGATCCGGGCGACACCGTGCTGGTGTCCTCGCTGCTCAGCAGGCTGGTCGAGGCGGGGGTCGCGCTGGCCGCCACCTCCAACACGCTGCCGGGCAAGCTCGGCGAGGGCCGGTTCGCCGCCGCCGACTTCCTGCGGGAGATCCAGGGGCTGTCCGCCCACTTCCGCCCGCTGCGCATCGACGGCGAGGACTACCGCCACCGCGGCCTGCCCGAGGCCCCGCCGCCGTACTCCGACGACCAGGTCACCCGGGCCGCGTACGCCACCGGGGGCGCCAGCCTGGACGACTTCCCCGGGCTGCTCGACCACCTCGCCCGGGTCCACCCGAGCCGCTACGGCGCGCTGACGGACGGGGTGCGGGCGGTCTGCCTCACGGACGTCCAGCCGGTCCCCGACCAGTCGACCGCGCTGCGGCTCGTCGTCCTCGCCGACCGGCTGTACGACCGGGAGGTCCCGGTGCTCGCCTCCGGGATGCCGTTCGACCGGCTGTTCAGCGAGGAGATGCTGAACGGCGGGTACCGGAAGAAGTATTTTCGGGCGATCTCCCGGCTGACCGCGCTTGCACGGGACGCGAAGGGGCTGGTGGAGCAGTAGGTTCGGGTCGTACCGCCCGGGGTGTCCGCGGACGCCCCGGCGCGTTCCCGTACCGACCGCGCACACCGTTCGAAGGGATTCCCGCATGGCTACCGTCCGACAGGCCCACACGGTCTGGGAAGGCAACCTGATCGAGGGCAAGGGGGTCGTCACCTTCGACTCCTCCGGCATCGGCGACTACCCGGTCTCCTGGCCGTCCCGCGCCGAGCAGGCCAATGGCAAGACCTCGCCCGAGGAACTCATCGCGGCGGCCCACTCCAGCTGCTTCTCCATGGCGCTGTCCCACGGCCTGACCGGGGCCGGTACGCCGCCGACCCAGTTGGAGACCAAGGCCGACGTGACCTTCCAGCCCGGCACCGGCATCACCGGCATCCACCTCACCGTGGTGGGCCAGGTGCCCGGCCTCGACGAGGCGGCGTTCGTCAAGGCCGCCGAGGACGCCAAGGCGAACTGCCCGGTCAGCCAGGCGCTGACCGGCACGACGATCACGCTCTCCGCCTCGCTGGCCTGACGGCCGCGGCGGGGATCGCGGGCCCCTCGGGGACCGCTCCCCGCCCGGGACACTCCCCCGGCACATCCGGGACACGGTGACCCGCATGGTTCCCGCGCGGCCACGCGCGTGCTACACACATGCGGGTCACTTTTCCTGTCCGCCAGCAGGGAGTTGCCTCATGTCATCAGAAACGTCACGCCCGACCACCGAAGCGTCGCGATCGACCACCGAAGCATCACGAACGGTCACCGAAGTGTCGCGCTCCGCCTCCAGAACGTCGGGTCCGGTCGCCAGCCGCCGTCAGGTTCTCGCCGGTACGGGCGCGGCCGTCGCGTCCATCGCCTTCACGGGCGCGTTCTCCGAGCTCTTCGCGGGCACCGCCGCCGCCCGGGGGCACGCCGGGTACGGGCCGCTCGTGCCCGACCCCGACGGGCTGCTCGACCTCCCCAGGGGCTTCCGCTACCGGGTGCTGTCCCGGGAGGGCGGGCTGCTCCGCTCCGGCGAGGGCCTCGTACCCAGCAACCACGACGGGATGGCCGCCTTCACGGGCCGCCACGGCCGCGTCCACCTGGTCCGCAACCACGAGAACCGGGTCACCGCGCGCATCCCGGTCCCCGTCGTCGAGGGCCTCACCTACGACCCGATGGGCAAGGGCGGCTGCACGGCCCTGGAGCTGGACGGCCGTAACAACGTGCTCGGCGAACACGTCGCCATCGCCGGGACGGCGGTGAACTGCGCGGGCGGCCGTACCCCGTGGAACACCTGGCTGACCTGTGAGGAGACCGAGGACCGGGCAGGCACCAACGGTTACACCAAGGACCACGGGTTCATCTTCGAGGTGGACGGCGCCGACCCGCGCCGCACCGGGGCCGTGCCGCTCACCGCGATGGGCCGGTTCCAGCACGAGGCCATCGCGATCGACCCCGGGAACGGAATCGTCTACGAGACGGAGGACGCCTTCGACAAACCCTTCGGGCTCTTCTACCGCTTTCTGCCGAACAAGCCGCTCGGCGGCACCGGCTCGCTGCGGGCCGGCGGGCACCTGGAGGCCATGCGGGTACCCGGCGTCCCGGACCTCTCCGTGATCCAGGAGGCCGGGACCAGCTTCGAGGGCATCGAGTGGGTTCCCGTGCCCGACCCGCTGGCGGACGGCACCCCCATCCGCTTCCAGGACTTCGGCCCCAGGGGCATCACGCACGCCCAGAAGCTGGAGGGCTGCTACTGGGGCGGCAGCTCGGTGTACTTCGTGTCCAGCTTCGCGCGCAGCGGCGAGGGTTCGGCGGCCGACCACCACGGCCAGGTGTGGCGGTACGAGCCGAAGCGGCGCCGCCTCACGCTCGTGATCGTCTTCGGCGCCGGGAAGGACGTGGACCTGCCCGGCGAGTCCCCGGACAACATCTGCCTCGCCCCGGACGGCGGGCTGATGGTGTGCGAGGACGGCGACGGGGCGCAGCACGTGTTCGGTCTGACGCGCGGCGGCGAGGTCTACGCGATGGCGCGGGGGCGGCAGAACATCGGCACACCGGACAAACCCGAATGGGGCGAGTTCGCCGGGGTCACCTTCGCCCCGGACGGTTCGACGATGTACGTGAACTGCTACACGCCGGGAACGACGTTCGCGGTGACGGGACCCTGGCGGTGAGCGGTGAGCGGTGAGCAATGAGCGGTTGCGGGCCCCGGCCCGGGCGGTGATTCGACGGGCCGGGTGAATCCGGGAACGACTCCGGCCCTGGGGCGGCGCCGCACGCACTCATTAATCGGATAACCGGATATTTTCCGCAGGTGACAGGTTCCATGCGGAAGATGACAGCCCTTGCCGTTCTCGGGGTGCTGCTCGGCGGTCTCACCGGCTGCGGGGACGGCGGGGGCGTCGGCGGTGCGTCCGCCGTCGTCGCCCCCGCCGCCACGGAACGCTCCCCGGTACCGGTCCGTTCGCCCTCGCACGCGGCCCCGGCGGCACCGCCGACCCTGGCGCTTGGCCCGGGTGGGCTGACGCCGGTCTTCAGCCACGGGCCCCGGACCGGCGGGAAGGTGGTCGCGCTGACCTTCGACGCCGACATGACGGCCGCCGAGGGGGCGCGCGCGGCGGCGGGCGAGCACTTCGACAATCCCGCGCTGATCGCGCTGCTGCGGGAGCGGAAGGTGCCCGCGACGGTGTTCATGACCGGGCGCTGGGCCGAGGAGTACCCGGACCAGGCCCGGTCCATCGGCGCCGACCCGCTCTTCGAGGTCGCCAACCACTCGTACAGCCACTACGCCTTCAAGTCCCCCTGCTACGGGCTGCCGACGGTGGCCGGGCCGGACATGCGGGCGGACGCGGCGCGTGCCGCCGACGCGTTCCGGAAGGCCGGAGTGGTGCGTACCGTGCCGTACTTCCGCTTTCCGGGCGGCTGTTACGACAGCACCTCACTGCGCGCGCTCGCGCCCGAGCGGATGACTGCGGTGCAGTGGGACGTGGTCGGCGGCGACGCCTTCGCCACCGACGCGGACGCGGTGGCCGCCCAGGTGCTGAGCGGGGTGCGGCCGGGTTCCCTGGTCGTCATGCACTGCACCCGCAGCGCCGCACCGGTCACCGTGGACGCGGTACGCCGGGTGGTGCCGGAACTGCGCAGGCGCGGCTACCGCTTCGTGAGGGTCTCCGACCTGATCCGGGCGGCGACGGCCTGACGAGCCGGGGCCGTCTCCACCGCCGGGCCGGGGGCCGTCTCCGCCACCGAGCCGGGGCCGTCTCCGCCGCCGGGCCGGGATCGGCGTCCGTCGTCGGCGCGGGGTTCCTCCTCGCTGTCGACCGGGGGGCTCCCTCGCCGTCGACCGGGGTTCGCCCTCGCCGTCGACCGGGGGGCTCCCTCGCCGTCGACCGGGGTTCGTCCTCGCCGTCAGGCCGCCGCGGCCCTCCGGCAGGCGAGCGCCGCCACCGCGACGGCGAGGACTGCGGCGACGGCCAGGGCCGCGAGCGGCGGCTGCACCGCTCCCGTCCGCTCCCCGGTGACCAGGCTCCGCACGGCGGCGTTCGCGGGCGAGCCACCGGCCACCAGGGCCGGCAGCGCGAGGAACACGGTGCCCGCCAGGGACCAGCCGCGCCGGCGCAGCAGCGGCCACGTGCACAGCGCGCCGATCGCCGCCCCCACCAGCACGCAGCAGGCGGTGGCGACCAGCCCGGCCGCCCCGGCGGGCAGCAGGCCCACCCGCACCGTGCCGTCGGCCCCCGCCGGCCGGCTGACCAGCAGCACGGCCGGGACGACGAGCACGCCCAGCAGCCCCGCGCAGCCGAGCCCGGCCAGCAGCGACGCCAGATGGGCGCGCGGCGACCCGACCGCCGCGGCGGTGACGGTCCGGGCGGCGGGCGGCTCCTGGGTCGCGCAGAGCCGGACGAGCCAGGCGGTGACGGGGAGCAGCCCGGCGGCGGCGTAGCCGAGTGAGCCGAGGACGGGCTGCCCCCATGTCACTCCGGTGCCGACGAAGGCCGCGTACAGCAGGACCGGGGCGAGCCAGCGCTGGGAGCGGGCCAGCAGGGCGGCCTGGTAGCGCACGAGAGCGGTCACGGTGCCTCGGGAGTCGGGGTGGTCCGGTGCGGGGGCGTCCGGTGTGGGGGCCGGTCGGCCACCGGGAGGTCCTCCGCCCGGTCGGGGGCGGTGGTCAGGCCGCGGATGTGCCAGGGCGGGTGCGCGGTGAGCAGGGCGCGCAGCAGCGCATCGGAGCGGTCGGCCCCGACGGTCAGCAGGACGCCCCCGCCGGGTGCGGGCGTGTGCTCCGGGGCACCCGGGAGTCCGGTGGGGAGCGGGGTGCCGGGCGGGCCGGACGCCTCGATCCGTATCCGGGGCACCTTCCGTGCGGCCGGGGGCGTTGGGGCGGCGCTCAGGGTGCCGTTCCCGAGGCGGAACACGGTGCCGGCCGCCTCGGCGAGCCTGCGCGGGTCGTGGTCGACGTAGACGACGGTGGCACCGGCCGCGACCCGTTCGGCCACGGCCCGGTCCAGCTCGGCGCGGGCCGCGGTGTCCAGCCCGGTCCACGCCTCGTCCAGGATCAGCAGTTCCGGATCGGCGAGGAGGGCCTGGACGACGGCCACCTTCTGGCAGGTGCCCTTGGAGAGCTCGGCGAGCGGGGTACGGGCGTGGGCGGCGGCCCCGAACCGGTCGAGCCAGGTCCGCGCGCGGTCCGCCGCCTCGGTTCCCCGCAGGCCGTGGACGCGGCCGAGGTGGACGAGATAGCCGGTCGCGGTGAACGGCAGCGCGGCCGGGAAGCGTTCGGGAACGTAGGCCGTGCGCGGGCGGCGGCCGGTGATCCGGCCCTCGGTCGGGGAGTCGATCCCGGCGAGCAGCCGGAGCAGGGTCGACTTCCCGGTGCCGTTGGTGCCCTCGATCCGGATCAGGGTGTGCGCGGGCAGGTCGAGATCGATCCCGCGCAGCACCCACGGTCCGCGAAGGCCGTAGCGCCGGCCCACACCGGACAGCCTCAGTTGGCCGTCACCTTCTCGGGCTTGGCCTCGCTGGGGCGCACGATCACGAAGCCCTCGCCGTCCAGGCGCAGTTGGACGGCCTCGCCGGAGCCGCCGCGGATCATCGAGCCGAAGCTCTGCGAACGGTGCAGCGAGGTGGTCAGGTTGGCGCTCCAGCCGACGACCGCGTCGGTGTCGACGAAGACCGGCTGCTGGGGGCTGACGGGGATCACGATGGGGTGCCCCTCGCACATCAGGCCGAGCTTGCCGTAGCCGGTGAAGACACTGTTGAAGAGCCCGCCGCCGACCATCCCGGCGCCCTTCACCGTCTTGATCTCGTAGGCGAGCGTGGGGTCGAAGCAGAGCACGTTGCGGCCGTTGATCGTGAGGACGTCGCCGTGCTCCATCTCCACGATGAAACAGTTGGCGGCCTCGTGCGCGAACCATGCCTCGCCCTGGCCCCGGACCGCCATCAGCGGCAGCCCCTCGCCGGTGACGGCGCGCTTGAGCATGCCGCCTATGCCCTGGCCCTTGCGCTCGAACTGGAGATTGCCCCGGAAGGCGATCATCGCGCCCTGGCGGGCGTGCATCTCGCCGTTGATGGCGTATTTGATGGATTTGGCGTTCTGCAGGGTCATCCCCGGGGCCGTCGCCGGCTGCGCCATGTTCTCGCTGGAAAAGAGATCGCTCTTCATGCGGTGCATCCTCACCCGGAGGCTTCCGTTCCGCCAACATCCGGCCATCGCGGGGCTGGCAGACTGGTACGGATGAGCAGCGAAGACACTCCCGTACCCCCGACCACACCCGGATCGCCGGCCGCGGACGGATCACCGACCGAGCCCGTACCCGGATCACCGGCCGGGCCCGGATCACCGTTCGTGCCCGGCAGCACCGGCCGCGACGAGGCGCCGCAGTACGTACTGCCGCTGGTCGTGCACATCGAGAAGACGGCTCCCCCGGCCCGGACCGACGCCCTGCGGACGGCCGCCCGCGCCGTGCTCGTGATGCTCTCCGACGAACGCTCGGCGGGCGAGGGAGTGTGGGCGCGGGCGATGCGCGACTGGCAGGACGCCCGTATCCGCAAGGTGGTGCGGCGGGCGCGCGGCGCGGAGTGGCGCAAGGCGTCCGCGCTGCCCGGCATCACGGTCACCGGCGACCATGCCGAGGTGCGGGTCTTCCCGCCGGTGCCGCTGGACGGCTGGCCGAAGGAACTGGCCAAGCTCCAGGTGTCGGGTACGGATCTGGACGATCCCGAACCGCCCGCCGCGCCCGACCTCGCGGGCCCGGTGCTGTGGCTCAACCCGGAGCTGGACATGTCGGCGGGCAAGGCCATGGCGCAGGCCGGGCACGGGGCGCAGCTCGCCTGGTGGGAGCTGTCGGACACGGAGCGCAAGGCGTGGCGCGAGGCGGGCTTCCCGCTCTCGGTCGCCACCGCCGGGCCCGAGCGGTGGCAGGAACTCACGACCGGTGGGCTGCCGGTGGTGAAGGACGCCGGGTTCACCGAGATCGCCCCCGGTTCGTGCACGGTGGTCGCCGACCATCCGGCGCTGCGGCACGGCTGACCGGCCGCGGCCGGTGTGCCTTTGGGGACTTCGGGCACCTGCCCGCCGCCCCACCGATCAAACGTGACGTCAATCCGATTACGGGCAACGCATAGTCTTGCCGGTGAACGAATACCCTCTCAGGATCATGGGGACCGCGGCCCGTCGACGCGGCCACCCCGTACGCGGTATGTCCTGATGAGAGGGGTCGCGATGCCCGAGAGACCGGGCCCGTCACCGTACCGGGCCGTCAAAGCGACCCGGATCTCCGGCAGCGGCGCGAGGGGCGGCCCCGCCCCGGGGATGTCGCGCCCGACCGCACCGGTGCACGCGGCACGGATCCAGCAACGCGCCCGGCGTGAGGTGCTGTACTTCGACGCGCCTCCCTACTGGTCGGTGGACAACGCCGTCCAGCTGGAGCAGCTGTCGGACGGGGTCTCGTACCGCACCGTCTACGGCCGGGAGGCGATCGAGTACCCGGGGGCGATGACACGCATCGACCAGTGCCTGGCGGCCGGGGAGGAGGCGCGGGTCACGGCCCGGCTCCCGATGAAGATGATGATCATCGACCGGGAGTACGCCTTCACCTGCGCCTTCGGCGAGAACGACCCGGCGGGCAGCCCCGGCGACCTGGTGATCGTGGATTCCGGCCCGCTGCTCGACGGCCTGGTCGAGCTCTTCGAGCGGGTCTGGGCCGACAGCGCGCCCTTCGACCACGGCACCCCGGTGCCCCGCGCCGAACGGGACGAGCTGGGCGACGCGGACAAGCGGTTGCTGACCCTGTTGCTCGGCGGCCTGACCGACGATGCCATCGCCCGGCACCTGGGCGTCGGACGGCGCACCGTACTGCGCCGCGCCCGCGGACTGATGGACCGGGCCGGAGTGGCGACCCGGATGCAGCTCGGCTGGTACGCGGCCCGCCGGGGCTGGGTGGACGTGTCGTGCGGCGCGCCCGCCCCCGAACCGGCGCGGGGATAGCGAAGGGCACGGGCCCGCCGGATCCGGAAGCGGCGCCGCGGGAGCTCGCGCGCGAGGGCGCCGTCGCCGTCCCCCGGCGGTCCCGGCCTTCACAACTGGCGCACATGCGCCACGCAATGGCCTTCAGCACATGCTCCGACGGGCTATAGCCTCCGGATGCGCCGTTCGTCCGGGCCGGTTTCCCTCCCGTTCCTCCCTCTTCCCCCACCCCCGCTCCGCCCTGCCCTGCCCGCACACCGGCGTGCACTCCTTGCCCCGTTCCATCCTTTTCACCCGAGGAGAAGTACGTGCCGACACCCCTGAGCGGCATACATGGAAGACGGCTGATCGCCGTCACGGCGGTGCTCGCCACCGGCATGCTGATACCCGGGTTCAGTCCCGGAACAGCTGTGGGAGCGCCTTCCACCAGCAGCCCCACGGGCGGCCTTTCACCGAAGGCCGCGCAGAAGGCGAAGCCCTCCCTGGTCACCCTCGTCACCGGGGACACCGTGTCCGTGACGAAGGGGGTGGACGGCCGCACCTCCGTGACCGTCACCCCCGCGCCCGGCAACGCGGCCACGTTCCAGACCGTCACCGATCCCGACGGCGACCTGTACGTGTACCCGACCGAGGCGCTGGCCCCGCTCGCCGCCCGCACCCTCGACCGGCGGCTGTTCAACGTCACCCAGTTGCTCAAGGACGGGCACGGGGACGCCAAGGACAGCACGCTGCCCGTGATCGTCTCGTACGGTGACAAGCCCTCCCGCACCGAGCTGGGCAAGCGCGCGCGGCAGCTCCCCTCCGGCAGGCCCGGTGTGCTGCTGCGCCGGATGGGCATGGCCGCCGTCCGCGTCGAGAAGACCGGGGCGGCCTCCTTCTGGAAGGCCGCCCGGCCCGACCGGGCCACCGGAAAGAACCGGACCGCCGCGGCCGGATCCGGGGTCGCGAAGATCTGGTACGACGCACCGGCCAAGGTGACGCTGGACCAGAGCGTCCCCCAGATCCACGCCCCCGAGGCCTGGGCGGCGGGGTACGACGGGACCGGCATCAAGGTCGCCATTCTCGACACCGGGGTCGACCTCACCCACCCCGACGTCAAGGACCGGGTCGTCTCGTCGAAGAGCTTCGTCGCCGGTGCCGCCACCGTGCAGGACGGCCACGGCCACGGCACCCATGTCGCGTCCACCATCGCGGGCAGCGGCGCCGCTTCGGACGGCCGGTACAAGGGAGTCGCTCCGGGCTCCGACCTGATCATCGGCAAGGTCCTCGAAGACGGCGGCTCGGGGCCGGAATCCGGCGTGATCGCGGGTATGGAATGGGCGGTCGACCAGGGCGCCGACGTCATCAACATGAGCCTGGGGTCGCCGGGTGACCCCGAGGACGACCCGTCCACGGCGGCGGTCGAGCGGCTGAGCGCGTCGAGCGATTCCCTCTTCGTGGTCGCCGCCGGGAACGAGGGGCCGGGAGAGTCCACCCTCGGGAGCCCCGGCGCCGCGGACGCGGCGCTGACCGTCGGCGCCGTCGACAAGTCGGACCGGATGGCGGACTTCTCCAGCCGCGGACCACGCACCTACGACCACGGGATCAAACCCGATGTCACGGCGCCCGGTGTCGGAATCGTCGCCGCCCGTGCGGCCGGTACCGCCATGGGCACCGTTGTCGACGACAACTACACGTCGGCGAACGGTACGTCGATGGCCACCCCGCACGTCGCCGGAGCCGCCGCCATCCTGGCGCAGCGGCACCCGGACTGGACCGGCGAGCGGCTGAAGGCGGCGCTGACGTCGCACACCGACCGGTCCTCCGACGCCACCGTCTTCGAGCAGGGCAGCGGCCGGGTGAACGTCGCCGCCTCCCTCGACGCCCAGCTCGACCTCTCGGGCCCGGTGGACTTCGGGATGGTCTGGTACAAGGGCAAGGACGCCACGTACGAGAAGCTCACCCGCACCTTCACCGTCAGCAACCCCTCCGGCGCGGCGCGGACCGTGAAGCTCGCCGCCCGCCCCACGCAGGGCTCCCCGGCCGACGGTTCGCTGACCCTCGGGCAGGACGAGGTGACCGTTCCCGCCGGTGGCAGCGTCGACGTTCCCGTCGTTCTCGACCCGAACCTCCTCGACGCGGGCTCGTACGCGGGTGAGATCACCGCGACCGGCACGGACGGCGCGACGGCCCACGCCGCTCTCGGCTTCACCAAGGAAGCCCAGCGCTACGGAATGGACATCAGCCTCAAGGACCGCAACGGCGCGACTCCCGACCGGGGTCTGATCATCGTCATGGGGCTCGACAGCGACTACTACGAGACGTCGCCCGTGAACAGCCTCGCCACCCTCCGGCTGCGCGTCCCCCCGGGGCGGTACGCGGTCTTCGGCGGGATCACCACCGGTGACCTCGGCTACCGAAACGGAGTCGCCGACGCCCTCGACCTGTTCAGTCTCCCGGAGGTGACGGTCTCCGACGCACCGGTCAGCACGACCGTCGACGCCACCCGGGCGAAGGACTTCCGGCTCGACATCACCGGAGAGCGGCGGGCCCTCGAAGCCTCCACGTTCACCTACCAGTTGCGGCGCACCGCCCCGGACGGACGCTCCTCCGGCGTCAGCATCACCGGCGACGCCTCCCCCACCACCGGACACTTCGGCGCGATCCCCGCGGAGAAGCCGCACACGGGCACCCTGTCCTCGACCTTCTACCAGCGTGAGCGGCAGCCGCTGCTCACCGGCGAGGTCACCGGCCCCAAGGGCTTCGACCTGACCCTGCGGGCCCCCAGCAACCTCGTACGCTTCGACGGCACCAGGAAGCTCCCGCTCGTCGACGTCGGCGGGGGCAGTGCCGAGGAACTGGCGGGCAAGGACATCCGGGGCAAGGCCGTGCTCGTGCACAACGACTTCCCGTCCGATGCCGGGCCGCTCGCCGGTGACCTGGACGACGCCGGTGCCGCCGCGGTGCTCGTCGCCCGGGTCACCGACCGCAGCGTCTTCACCTCCGTCGGCGACGGGCTGAGAATCCCGTTCGCCGGGCTCACCCAGCGGGACGGAAAGGAACTCGCCGCCCGTATCGCCGCGGCGGGCAAGAAGAAGCCCGTCACCGTCACCCTGCACGGCCGCAAGGAGTCGGCCTACGCCTACTCCGGGCAGTGGACCTTCGACGGGGTTCCCGCCGACCTCAAGGCCACGGCCCGGCGCACCGACTTCGCATCGGTGACCAATGCCTTCCACGGCTACGGCGAGGAGAAGCCCACCGAATACGTGCAGGACGTGTGGGGCCCCAAGGGGACGAACACCGTCTCCCTGCGGACGCCGGAGACCGTCTACCGGGGACAGTCGCGTGAGGACCTCGTCTACGCGAAGGGGGGCCTGACGTACCAGCAGCACGTCGCCGTCGGGATCTACCGCTCCCAGATGCACGGGCGGATCGAGACCCCGCGTGCCGGACGCTCCGTCGTCGAGGACTGGTTCGGTCCGGCCCTTCACGCGGCCCCGCTGGGCAGCTGGATGTCGTGCAACTTCTGCAGCACCGACGCCGGAATCGTCCTGATGCCGGGCGCCGCCGCCGACTCCGACCCCGAGCACTACATGGACTCGGTCCCCGGCCTCGCGCTGGCGTTCTACCGCGACGGCCGGCGCGTCGGAGACGAGAGTCCGTGGACCGTCAAGGGCAAGGCGGACTACCGGGTGGACATCGAGCTCCCCTTCGGCGAGGCGGACGAGGGCATGTTCGACACCGCCGGGACCTCCCGCGCCCAGTACTCGTTCACGGCGGACACCCCGAGCGGGTTCTCCGAGGAGGCCTGCGCCGACTTCGCCGGCGTGGTCTCCACCTGTGAGCCGCTCCCCGTCATCACCACCCACTACGGCATGACGGCCGACCTCCTCGACCGGGTACGGGCGAACTCCGCCTACTCCTTCACCCTGGACGGCTACCGGGCCACCGGCTGGCAGGGCCCGACGAAGCTGGCCGGGGCGAAGGTCTCGGTCAGCTACGACGGCGGCACGACCTGGAAGGCGGCCACCGTCACGCGCACGGACGCGGACTCCTTCCGCGTCTCCTACCGGCACCCGAAGCTCTCCGCGACGAACGGGTACGTGGCCGTCAGGGCCGAACTCTGGGACGGCGCGGGCAGCCGCACGGTCGAGACCATCGACCGGGCCTACCGCCTCAAGTAGCACACGACCGGCACCAACGGGCGCCGCACCGGAATCGCCTCCGGTGC
>NZ_JBHJQP010000124.1:0-24193 GCF_042262625.1 Streptomyces sp. NPDC056347
CCCGGGGCCAACCCCGGGGCCCCGGCCCTCAGCCTGCCGACGGCTACGCGCTCAGCGCGCGCACCCGGCTCAGTTGTCGTCCTCGTCGATCAGGAAGCCGCGCATCGGCGAAGGAGCCTGCTGCATCGGCTGCGGCGCCTGCGGCCGCACCGGCGCCATCGGCTGCGTCATCGCCGGGGACATCTGCTGCTGCCCGCCGTAGGAGGGTCCGCCGCCCATGGACGGGGCGCCTCCCATGGACGGAGCGCCGCCCATCGGCTGGCTGCCGTGGTTGCCGCCCATGGAGTGGCCCATGGCACCCGCACCGGCCGGAGCCAGCGAGGGCGACGGCGGCAGCGAAGCGGTCGCCGGCGTCCGCGGCGGGGCCAGCGAGTCGTCCGCCTGGGTCTCCAGCTGACGCAGCTGGCTCTCCAGGTAGGACTTCAGGCGGGTCCGGTACTCGCGCTCGAAGCCGCGCAGGTCCTCGACCTTGCGCTCCAGCGTCGCGCGGGCGGACTCCAGCGAGCCCATCGCCACGCGGTGCTTCTCCTGCGCGTCCCGCTCCAGGGCGTCGGCCTTGGCACGGGCGTCGCGCTCCAGGCCCTCGGCGCGGCTGCGTGCCTCGCCGACGATCTTGTTGGCCTCGGAACGGGCCTCCGCGATCGCCTGGTCGGCGGTCTGCTGCGCGAGCGAGAGGACACGGGCGGCGCTGTCGCCGCCGGGGCCCTGACCGGGCTGCTGCATCTGCGGCTGCTGCATCTGCTGCATCTGCTGCTGCGGGGCGTGACCGCCCATGGGGCCGCCCATCGGGCCACCCATGGGACCGCCCTGCATCGGGCCGGGGCCGTGCGGGCCCTGCGGACCGGGGCCGTGCTGGCCCTGGGGACCAGGACCGTGACCACTGGGACCGGCGGGCAGCTGCGGAGCACCACCGGGCAGCTGGGGCGGACCCATCTGCGGCGGCTGCTGCTGGACCGGCGGTCCCGATATGGCGGCGGGCACAGGTGCACCGGGCCGGTCCTGCGGCTCCGGCTTGCGCATGCCCTGCTGCTGGTTCTGCGCGGCGGCACGCGTTGCGGCGGCCAGCTTCGCGCGCAGGTCCTCGTTCTCACGGAGCAGGCGGGTCAGCTCGGACTCGACCTCGTCGAGGAAGGCATCGACCTCGTCCTCGTCATAGCCTTCTCGGAGGCGGACGGTCGTGAACTGCTTGTTCCGCACGTCCTCGGGAGTCAGCGGCATCTCTTCTTCACCTCTACGTAGTCGTCGGCAGTCGGCAAGACCGTATCGCTCACAGCCTGATCACGATGCTGATCAGGATGTAGACGATGATCATCAGAACGAAGAAGGACAGGTCGAGTGCCACGCCCCCGAGACGCAACGGCGGGATGAGCCGCCGAAGGAGCTTGAGCGGTGGATCGGTGACAGTGTAGGTGGCCTCAAGTATCACCACCATCGGCTTGCCGGGCTGCCATGAACGTGCGAACTGGAAGACGTAGTCCATGACCAGCCGGAAGATCAGCACGATGAGAAAGCACATCAGCGCGACATAGACAACCTGCAATGCGACGCCCATCTCGTGCTTCCCTCTCCCCTGGCTCTCGTAGCTCCGGCCTCGCGGCCGGGTTGTTCCCGGTGTCGTGTTCTCAGCTCTGGTTGAAGAATCCGCCCTCAGCGATGCGGGCCTTGTCCTCCGCCGTGACATCGACGTTAGCAGGCGACAACAGGAACACCTTCTGCGTCACACGCTCAATGCTGCCATGGAGTCCGAACACGAGGCCTGCGGCAAAGTCGACAAGTCGCTTAGCATCCGTATCGTCCATCTCCGTGAGATTCATGATCACCGGAGTGCCCTCACGGAAGTGTTCCCCGATGGTACGGGCCTCGTTGTAGGTCCTCGGGTGCAGCGTGGTGATGCGGTAGGGCTCCCGCTCGGACACGACCTTGGGCATGATCACCGGTGCGTTCTTCTCCATGTTCGGGCGTTCAGGTGTGATGGATGCCACGGGTGCGATCCGGGCGGGTCGCTCCCTCTCCGCCGGGATCTGAACCGGCTCCCGCTGCGCGGGAGGCTGCACCGCCCGCACCGGCTCCTCGCGCTCCCGCTCCACCTGATGGGCGGGCTGCCGCCGCCGGTCGCGCTCGGGCTCCGGCTCGGGTTCGAATTCGTCGTCGGGGTCGAACCCCGGACCGTCGTACCCATCGTCCTCCACGAGGCCGAGGTAGACCGCCATCTTGCGCATCGCGCCGGCCATGCTCCGAGTCCTCCGCTCTGTGGTGGATCGGCATCTGTCACCAAGTGCCCCGCGATCCACTGAGGTCTGCCCGCCATCGACGGGAATGACCATATTTTCTGCTGTGGTCCGACCTGCTTGGCGACGTTACCCGAGCCCGGGTCGGACTCCGAGTACCGCCGTACCGACGCGGACATGTGTCGCTCCGGCCGCGACCGCGTCCTCGAGGTCCGCGCTCATTCCCGCCGAGACCATGTTCGCAGCCGGATGGTTCCCGCGCAGGCGGGACGAGAATTCCATCAGCCGCTCGAAGGCCGCCCGTTGCCGTCCGGCGTACGGTCCGGCCAGCGGCGCGACGGTCATCAGGCCGTCGAGCCGCAGCCCCGGCGCGGCGTCCACCGCGGCGGCCAACTCCTCGATCCCGTCGGGCGCGACACCACCGCGCTCACCCCGCTCACCGCTCTCCGCGTCGAGCGCGACCTGGACGAGACAGCCGAGTTCGCGTTCCCGCCGCCCGGCGGCCGACGAGAGTGCCGTGACCAGTCGGAGCCGGTCCACCGACTGCACGACATCGGCATAACCAGCCACGGATCGAACCTTATTGGTCTGCAATTGACCGACAAAATGCCACGTGAGCGACAGATCCGCACATGCCGCCGCCTTGGGGGAAGCATCCTGATCGCGGTTCTCCGCGACATGACGTACACCCAGTTCGTGCAGAATCCGCACATCACTCGCGGGATACGTCTTGGTGACCACGATGAGCGTCACCTCTTCCCGCGCGCGACCGGCGGCGGCACAGGCGGAAACGATACGTTCCTCCACCCGCGCCAGGTTTTCGGCGAGTTGGGTCCTACGGTCCGTCATGCCCTATCAGTCCAACCAGACATATCCGGCGAGCCGCCCGGTGGTGCGGTCGCGGCGGTACGAGAAATGATCGCTCGATTCGAGGGTGCAGACCGACGAGGCCCGCCGGTCCACGACCCCGAGCGCTTCGAGCTGGGCATGGACGCCTGCGGTGACGTCGACGGCCGGGGTGCCCCAGCTGGTCTCGGACCAGGCGGCCGGGACGCTCCGCGCGACATCGGCGCGCATCTCGGCCGGGACCTCGTAGCACCGCCCGCAGACCGCGGGGCCGGTGCGGGCGACGATCCGGGAGACCTCGGCGCCGAGTCCGGTCATGGCCTCGACCACGGCGGGTACGACACCGGCGACCAGGCCCGGACGGCCCGCGTGCGCCGCCGCCGCGATCCCGGCGACCGGGTCGGCCAGCAGGACGGGGGTGCAGTCGGCGGTGAGCACGGCGAGCGGGAGTCCGCGCCGGGCGGTCACCACCGCGTCCACCGCGGGAATCTCCGCCGCGTCGCCCCACGGCCCGTCGACGACCGCGACGTCCCGGCCGTGCACCTGGTTCATCCAGACGACCCGCGCCGGGTCCAGGCCGAGGGCCCGGGCGGCGCGCTCGCGGTTGGCCAGGACGGCGGCGGGGTCGTCGCCGACCGCGCCGCCGAGGTTGAGCTCCTCGTACGGAGCGGCGCTCACTCCGCCCCACCGGTCGGTGAAGGAGAAGTGGGCGCCGCCCGCCGAGGTCCGTGCGTGGTGCTGGGCTATCACTTCAAGAAATCCGGGACATCCAGCTCTTCGGCCTGGGAGTCCTGGTAGGGACGGGCCGGCGGCGGGACGTGCGGCGTCACGACCGGCGGCAGGTGCGTCTCGCTCGACACCGGTACGGACTCCGCCTGGACCGACGGCTCCTCGCGGGTGGGCACCGAGCCCAGTCCGCCGGTCTGGCGCACGGGCTCGGGGGCCCGGACCGGAGCGGCGGGCTCCTCGCGCTTGACGGAGTTCGCGCCCAGGACGTTCTCGCGGCGGGCCGGCGGCTGTCCGCCGTCGAAGCCCGCGGCGATCACGGTGACCCGGACCTCGTCGCCCAGCGCGTCGTCGATGACCGCGCCGAAGATGATGTTCGCCTCCGGGTGCGCCGCCTCGCTCACCAGCTGGGCGGCCTCGTTAATCTCGAAGAGACCGAGGTCGCTGCCGCCGGAGATGGAGAGCAGCACCCCGCGGGCGCCGTCGATGGACGCCTCCAGGAGCGGCGAGGAGATCGCCATCTCGGCGGCGGCCACCGCGCGGTCGTCGCCGCGGGCCGAGCCGATCCCCATGAGCGCCGATCCCGCCTCGGACATGACCGACTTGACGTCGGCGAAGTCGAGGTTGATCAGGCCCGGGGTGGTGATCAGATCGGTGATGCCCTGGACGCCGGAGAGCAGGACCTGGTCCGCCGACTTGAAGGCGTCGAGCACGCTGACCTGACGGTCCGAGATGGACAGCAGCCGGTCGTTGGGGATGACGATGAGGGTGTCGACCTCTTCACGGAGCTCGGCGATGCCGTCCTCCGCCTGGTTGGCGCGCCGACGGCCCTCGAAGGTGAACGGCCGGGTGACCACACCGATCGTCAGGGCGCCGAGCGAGCGAGCGATGTTGGCGACGACGGGTGCGCCGCCTGTGCCGGTGCCGCCGCCTTCTCCGGCGGTGACGAAGACCATGTCGGCCCCCTTGAGGACCTCCTCGATCTCCTCACGGTGGTCCTCTGCCGCCTTGCGACCGACTGCCGGGTTGGCGCCGGCGCCGAGGCCGCGGGTGAGTTCGCGGCCGACGTCGAGCTTGACGTCGGCGTCGCTCATCAACAGGGCTTGCGCATCCGTGTTGATCGCGATGAACTCGACGCCCTTGAGGCCGACCTCGATCATTCGGTTGATGGCATTGACACCACCGCCGCCGACACCGATGACCTTGATGACTGCGAGGTAGTTCTGCGGTGCTGCCACGTCGAAGGCCTCTCGCCTCGAGTTACGTGTCGTCGCTTCGCGGTGATCCCGCCGCGACGACGGATGCCGATTGGGGCGGTCCGGAACGCCGACCCAAACCCTAACGTTCAAGTTTAGGGTTACCAGTGTGTCTGTTTCATGGACTCTTCCGAACAGGACACTAAGTCGACAAGTGGCGCGCGTTCAACGAACACGCCGAACCTCCCGTTTTTCTTTTCACCCTATGTGATCACCCGTAGCGATGACCAACCAGGGTCCTGGCCAGGACACATATACGTCAACTGCCGGACACGGCGGGCGCGGTGGGGGCACTCACGTCGAAGTGTCCCGCTTTGGGTGCCGCCTTCATGAGAGCGGCGAGGACCTTGGCCTTCACCGAACCTCCTTCACCGCTGCCCCAGAACACCGTGCGCCCCCGGGTGAGCTCCAGGGAGATCGAGTCGTACGAGGTGACCCGTACGACCCGGGTTTCCCCGGCGACACCGCGCGGCAGTTCGCCCGCGACCCGGACCGCCTCGCGCACCAGCCGGTCGCCGCCGAAGCGGCGCAGGCTCGCGGAGCGGTCGGGCTCGAGCTCCAGCAGCGGCACGTGACCGGGTACGCGGTCCACCGTCGCGAAACGCACACCTTTCGCGTCCACTTCGATGAACTTCGCACCCTTTTTGATCAGCAGAACCGGCTGCCGTTCGGTCACCTTAAGTCCGATTCCGTGCGGCCATGACCGCACGACATCCACGGAGTCGATACGAGGCAACCTTTGGCGCAACCGGTCGGCGACGGCGTCGGTGTCCACGGAGATCAGCGGGGCCCCGATCGGGACCGCCGCGGCGGCCTCCACCTCTCCCGGTGTCAGCACGTCGACGCCGGTGGTCGTGACCTTCTCCGCCCGCAGCCAGGACGAGCCGTAGAGCGCCCAGACGACGCCGGAGGCGAGCAGCAGCACCAGCACGCCGACCACGATCAGCGTGCGGCGGCCGGGCAGTTTCCGCCGTCGCGGGTGCGGCGGGCGGGCCGGGGTCTGCTGCTTCTGTCCTGATCCGCGCTGGGCGGTCGTCGGTCCGGCCACGCTCGCTCCTTATGCCGGGTCCGGGGGCGCCGCCCCCGGACCCGTCCGCCGTACGCGCCTCAGCGTGCGGCAATCGCCTCGTACACCATGCCGACGAGCAGGTCGTCGGCGTCCCGGCGGCCGAACTCGGCGGCGGCGCGGGACATCTCGTACAGCCGGTGCGGATCCGCGAGCACCGGGAGGACGTTGCCCTGCACCCACTCGGGGGTGAGCGCCGCGTCGTCCACCAGCAGGCCGCCGCCGGCGTTGACCACCGGCTGGGCGTTGAGCCGCTGTTCACCGTTGCCGATGGGCAGCGGGACGTACGCGGCGGGGAGCCCGACGGCGGAGAGTTCGGCGACGGTCATCGCGCCGGCCCGGCAGAGCATCATGTCGGCCGCGGCGTACGCGAGATCCATCCGGTCCACGTACGGTACCGGGATGTAGGGCGGCATCCCGGGCATGTTGTCCACGCGCGGCAATTCGTTCTTCGGCCCGACCACGTGCAGGATCTGGATGCCGGAGCGCTGGAGCAGCGGAGCGACCCGCTGGACCACCTCGTTGAGGTGGCGGGCGCCCTGCGAGCCGCCGGAGACCAGCAGCGTCGGAAGGTTGGGGTCGAGGCCGAAGGCGGCACGCGCCTCGGGGCGGACCCGGGCCCGGTCCAGGGTGGCGATGGTGCGGCGCAGCGGGATGCCGATGTAGCGGGCACCGCGCAGCTTGCTGTCGGGGGTGGAGACGGCCACCCCGTGGGCGTACCGCGAGCCGATCTTGTTGGCCAGGCCGGGGCGGGCGTTGGCCTCGTGGACGACGATGGGCACCCCGGCCCGCTTGGCGGCGAGGTAGCCGGGCAGGGCGACATAGCCGCCGAAGCCGACGACGCAGTCCGCCTTGGTGCGCTCCAGGACCTGCTCGGCGGCCTTGATCGTGCCGCGCAGCCGGCCCGGGACGGTGATCAGCTCCGGGGTGGGTTTGCGCGGCAGGGGCACGGCCGGGATCAGGGCGAGTTCGTACCCCCGCTCGGGTACGAGCCTGGTCTCCAGTCCGCGCTCCGTGCCGAGGGCAGTGATCCCCACGGTCGGGTCCTGCCTGCGCAGGGCGTCCGCGAGGGCAAGCGCGGGCTCGATGTGGCCGGCGGTCCCCCCACCGGCGAGTACGACATGCACCGAAATTCACCGCTCTCCGGACGGACGCTTCTTGACGCGCCGTCTCATCGTCTTCCATCTCACCCCGGGCCTCCGCACGGCCAGGGCCGCCTTCGCCGCGGGTTCGTCCCGCGCGAACGCGATCATCAGCCCGACGGCGAACATGGTCGGCAGCAGGGCCGATCCTCCGTAGGAGAACAGCGGGAGTGGGACACCGGCGATCGGCAGCAGGCCGAGCACCGCACCGATGTTGATCACGGCCTGCACCATGATCCAGGTGGTCACGCCTCCCGCGGCGTACCTCACGAAGGGGTCCTCCGTGCGTCCGGCCACGCGGATACCCGCATAGCCTAGAGCCGCGAAGAGGGCGAGTACCGACAGCGTCCCCGCCAGCCCCAGTTCCTCCCCGGTGATGGCGAAAATGAAGTCGGTGTGCGGTTCAGGCAGTTGACCCCATTTTTCCACACTCGCGCCGAGCCCGGAACCGAACCATCCGCCGGACGCCAGAGCATAGATGCCGTGCACCGCCTGCCAGCAGGAGTCCCCCGGCCCGGGTTCGCTGGCGCCGAGGCAGGCGAGCCGGGACATGCGGTTCGGGCTGGTCTTGATCAGTACGACGGCAATGAGGGCGGCGGCGCCGAGTACCCCGGCGAAGAGCCGGGTGGGCGCCCCGGCCAGCCAGAGCAGCCCGAACAGGATCGCGGTGAGGATGATCGCGGTGCCCATGTCGCCGCCGAGCATGATGAGCCCGAGCAGCATGAAGGCCACCGGGACCAGCGGGACGAGCAGGTGCTTCCACTGCGTCAGCAGCCGTTTCTCCTGCTTGCGGGCGAGCAGGTCGGCGCCCCACAGGATCAGGGCGAGCTTGCCGAACTCGCTCGGCTGGAGCTGGAAGGGGCCGCCCAGCGAGAGCCAGTTCCGGTTGCCGTTGACCGACATCCCGATCCCGGGCACCTGGACCAGCACCATCAGGAAGACCGTGGCCATGAGCAGCGGATAGGCGCACGCCCGGTGCAGCTTGGCGGGCATCCGGGTGGCGAGCGCCATCAGACCGGCGCCGATGACGGCCGCGAGGAACTGCTTGCGGAAGAAGAAGCTGCCCGGTTTGTCCAGCTCCAGGGCCTTGATCATCGAGGCGGAGTAGACCATCACCAGGCCGAGCACGGTGATCAGCAGACCGGCGCCCAGGATCAGGTAGTACGCGGTCAGCGGGCGGTCCCAGGCCCGGCGCAGCCGCTCGTACGATCCCCGGACGCCGCCCCGGGGCGTGCGCGGGGTGCGCGGGCCGCCGGTGGCGCGTCCCTTGGCGCGCGGCACCGAAGGGCGCCGGAAGCCGGTGGCCGGGCGGACCCGGAAGGCGGTCCCGGGCGGCGCCCAGGGGCCCGCCGCGGCGCCCGCGAGCCGGGGTACGGCGGCAGGGGCCCGGCGGGTCGCAGAGGCGCCCCGTGGGCAGCCTTCACGGGGTCCTGCGGAGCTTTCTTCGGCCGGCATGGTCGCTGTCCCCTCCACTGCTCGTGCCCGAGGCGGCCGCCGGGACCGGCGGCCGTGACGGTACGGCGCGGGGCCCGGGCCCGTCAGTCGGTCTCGGCGGCGAGCGCGCGGACCGCGTCCGCGAACGCCTCGCCCCGCTTGTTGTAGTTGGCGAACATGTCCATCGAGGCGCAGGCCGGGGCCATCAGTACGGTGTCTCCCGGCCGGGCGAGCCGTGCCGCCTCGCGGACCGCCTCGGACATCGCCCCAGTGTCGGTCCGGTCGAGGTCGACCACCGGGACCTCGGGGGCGTGTCGCGTGAGGGCTTCGCGGATCAGCTCCCGGTCCCGGCCGATCAGGACGACGCCCCGCAGCCGCCCTGCCGCCCCGCGCACCAGCTCGTCGAAGGTCGCGCCCTTGGCGAGGCCCCCGGCGATCCAGACGATCGGGTCGTAGGCCGCCAGGGACGCCTCGGCGGCGTGGGTGTTGGTGGCCTTGGAGTCGTCCACGTACGCCACTCCGGCGACGTCGGTGACGTGCTCGATGCGGTGCGGGTCGGGGCGGAAGGCCCGCAGCCCGTCGCGCACGGCCCGGGGCTCGACGCCGAAGGCGCGGGCCAGGGCCGCGGCCGCGAGGGCGTTGGCGATGTTGTGCGGGGCGGGCGGGTCGATGTCCTTGACCTCGGCCAGCTCCTGGGCCTGCTTCTGCCGGTTCGCCACGAAGGCGCGGTCGACGAGGATGCCGTCGACGACGCCGAGCTGGGAGGGGCCGGGCGTGCCCGGTGTGAAGCCGATGGCCCGGCAGCCCTCCTCGACGTCGGCCCCGCGGACCAGGTCCTCGGTCGCCGGGTCGGCCGCGTTGTACACGCAGGCGACGCGGTTGCCCTCGTAGACCCGGCCCTTGTCGGCGACGTACGCCTCCATGGAGCCGTGCCAGTCGAGGTGGTCGGGGGCCAGGTTGAGGACGGCGGCGGAGTGGGCGCGCAGCGAGGGCGCCCAGTGCAGCTGGTAGCTGGAGAGCTCGACGGCGAGGACGTCGTACTCCTGGTCACCGACGACGGCGTCCAGGAGCGAGACGCCGATGTTGCCGACGGCCGCGGTGCGCAGCCCGGCCGCCTCCAGGATCGAGGCGAGCATCCGTACCGTCGTGGTCTTGCCGTTGGTTCCGGTGACCGCGAGCCACGGGGCCGCCCCGGGGCCCCGCAGCCGCCAGGCGAGTTCGACGTCGCCCCAGACGGGGACGCCCGCCTCGGCGGCCGCGGCGAAGAGCGGCTTGTCGGGCTGCCAGCCCGGGGCGGTGACGACGAGCTCGGTGGACTCGGGCAGGGTCGCCCCGTCGCCGAGGCGCACGGCGATGCCGAGCGCCTCCAGCTCCGCGGCCTGCGTACGGGAGCGTTCGTCGTCCCCGTCGTTGACCACCGTGACGACGGCGCCGAGGCCGTGCAGCACCTTGGCCGCGGGGATGCCGGAGACTCCGAGTCCCGCGACGGTGACGCGCTTGCCCTGCCAGTCCTGGTCGCTCACTTGTCGGCTGCCCATCCCGCGTAGAAGAGTCCGAGTCCGACGATCACGCACATGCCCTGGATGATCCAGAAGCGGACCACGACAAGGACTTCGGACCACCCCTTTAGTTCGAAGTGGTGCTGGAGCGGTGCCATCCGGAAGACCCGCTTGCCGGTCATCTTGAACGAGCCGACCTGGATGACCACGGACATGGTGATCATCACGAAGAGGCCGCCGAGGATGGCGAGCAGGAACTCGGTGCGGGAGCAGATCGCCAGACCGGCGAGCGCGCCGCCGAGGGCCAGCGAGCCGGTGTCGCCCATGAAGATCTTGGCGGGCGAGGTGTTCCACCACAGGAAGCCGAAGCAGGCGCCCATCAGCGCCGAGGCGACGACCGCCAGGTCGAGCGGATCCCGTACCTCGAAACAGGCGTTGGGGTTGGTCAGGGTGTTCGCGTTGGCGCAGGACTCCTGGAACTGCCACAGCCCGATGAAGGTGTACGCGCCGAAGACCATCACCGACGCGCCGGTGGCCAGGCCGTCCAGACCGTCCGTCAGGTTCACGCCGTTGGACATGGCGAGGATCATGAACAGGGCCCAGACGACGAACAGCACCGGGCCGATCGCCCAGCCGAAGTCCGCGACGAACGACAGCCGGTCGGAGGCCGGGGTGTTGCCCCGGGCGTCGGCGAACTGGAGCGAGAGCACCGCGAAGGCGATGCCCACGATCAGCTGGCCGGCCATCTTCGCCTTGGCCCGCAGGCCGAGCGAGCGCTGCTTGACGATCTTGATGTAGTCGTCGAGGAAGCCGACGAGCCCCATCCCGGCCATCAGGAAGAGCACCAGCACACCGGAGAAGCGCATCTCCTCGCCGGTGATCAGCTTCGCCGCGACGTACGCGACGATCGTCGCCAGGATGAAGGCGATGCCGCCCATGGTGGGCGTGCCCTTCTTGGACCCGTGGGTCCGCGGGCCGTCGTCCCGGATGAACTGCCCGTATCCCTTGCGGGCCAGCAGCTTGATCAGCAGCGGAGTTCCGACCAGGGTCAGGAAGAGCCCGATGGCCCCCGCGAAGAGGATCTGCCTCATCGGCCGGCGACCTCGCCCTCGGACGCGTTCTCCAGCAGTGTCATGGCGACCTGCTCCAGGCCGACCGACCGGGACGCCTTCACCAGCACGACGTCTCCCGGGCGCAGTTCACTGCGCAACAGGTCGACCGCAGCCTGTGCGTCGGACACGTGCACCGACTCCTCACCCCACGAACCCTCGTTGTATGCGCCCAGTTGCAGCCAGGAGGCCTCTCTGCCCCCCACCGCGACGAGCTTGCTGACGTTGAGTCGGACGGCGAGCCGCCCGACCGCGTCGTGCTCGGCGAGCGAGGCGTCGCCGAGCTCGGCCATCTGGCCGAGCACCGCCCACGTACGCCGCCCCTTCCCCATGGCGGCCAGCGCGCGCAGCGCGGCTTTCATGGATTCGGGGTTCGCGTTGTAGGCGTCATTGACGAACGTCACGCCGTCCGGTCGCTCGGTGACCTCCATGCGCCAGCGGGAGAGGGTGCCCGCCTCGGAGAGCCCTTCGGCGATCTCGTCTGCGGACAGGCCCGACTCATGGGCGACGGCGGCCGCGGCGAGCGCGTTCGACACGTGATGCTCACCGTACAGGCGCATGGTCACATCGCTGCACCCGGTGGGTGTGTGGAGCGTGAAGGCGGGGCGTCCGTCGTCGGTGAGACGGACGTTCTCGCCCCGTACGTCCGCTTCCGCGGCTTCACCGAAGAGCAGCACCCGGGCCTTGGTGCGGGAGGACATGGCGCGTACGAGCGGGTCGTCGGCGTTGAGCACGGCGACGCCGTCCTCGGGCAGCGACTCGACCATCTCGCCCTTGGCCTGTGCGATCTGCTCCCGGCCGCCGAACTCGCCGATGTGGGCGGTGCCCACGTTGAGGACGAGGCCGATGCGGGGCGGGACGAGGCCGGTGAGGTAGCGGATGTCCCCGATGTAGCGCGCACCCATCTCCAGGACGAGGTGGCGGGTCTCCTCGGTGGCGCGCAGCGCGGTGAGGGGCAGCCCGATCTCGTTGTTGAGGTTGCCCGCCGGGTAGACGGTCGGCCCCTCGCGTTCGAGGAGCTGGGCGATGAGGTCCTTGGTGGACGTCTTGCCCGCGGAGCCGGTGAGCGCCACGACGCTGGTGCCGAGGCGGCGCACGACGGCGCGGGCGAGCGCCCCGAGCGCCGCCACGACGTCGTCGACGACGATCGCGGGAACGCCGACGGGGCGGGCGGCCAGAACTGCTGCCGCGCCCGCCTCGACGGCGCGCTGCGCGTAGTCGTGGCCGTCGACCCGTTCGCCCGCGAAGGCGACGAACAGGCTTCCTGGCTCCACCTTCCGGGAGTCGATGACGACCGGTCCGCTGATGGTTGCCGCCGGATCGGGTATGTCGTGCGGCTGCCCGCCGACGATTTCGGCGATCTCGGCGAGGGAAAGGGTGATCACTTGGTCATCCCTGACTGTTCTTCTCGTGGGTGTGGGCGCGGTGGCCGGCGCTCTCGGTGCGCCCGTGCCCCGGGGAACGTTCGATGGCCGCGCGCAGGACCACGCGGTCGTCGAAGGGGCGTACCACGCCGTGGATGTCCTGGCCCTGCTCATGGCCCTTGCCGGCGACCAGCACGGTGTCACCGGGCTCGGCGCGGGCCACTGCGGCGGCGATGGCGGCGGCCCGGTCGGCGTCGACCAGGACGTCGCCCCGCTCGTCGGCGGGCACCTCGGCGGCGCCCGCGAGCATGGCGGTGAGGATGCTGAGGGGGTCCTCGGAACGGGGGTTGTCCGAGGTCAGTACGGCGGTGTCGGCGAGGCGGGCCGCGGCGGCGCCCATCGGGCCGCGTTTGGTCGTGTCGCGGTCGCCTCCGCAGCCGAGGACGACGTGCAGCCGGCCCTTGGTGACCTTCCGCAGGGAGCGCAGCACGGACTCGACGGCGTCGGTCTTGTGCGCGTAGTCGACGACCGCGAGGTACGGCTGTCCGGCGTCGACCCGCTCCAGCCGGCCGGGTACGCCGGGCACGGCCGCGACGCCGTCGGCGGCGGTCTGCGGGTCGATCCCCGCGACGGCGAGCGTGACGATCGCGGCGAGGGTGTTGGCGACGTTGAACGGGCCGGGCAGCGGCGCCCTGGCGGTGATCCGCTCGCCCTCGGGGCCGATGGCGGTGAACGTGGAGTCGGCGGGCCCGGTCTCGACGTCCTCGGCGCGCCAGTCGGCTTCCGGGCGGCCCTCCGCGGAGAAGGTGACGACCGGGACGGTCGCCTCGGTGGCCAGCCTGCGGCCGTACTCGTCGTCGATGTTGACGACGCCCCGGCGGCTGCGCCGGGGGGTGAAGAGCTGCGCCTTGGCCTGGAAGTAGTCCTCCATCCCGGAGTGGAACTCCATGTGTTCCGGGCTGAGGTTGTTGAAGACCGCGACGTCGAAGACGCAGCCGTCGACCCGGCCGAGGACCAGTGCGTGGCTGGAGACCTCCATGGTGACCGCCGAGACGCCGCGTTCACGCATGACGGCGAACAGGGCCTGCAGGTCGGTGGCTTCGGGCGTGGTGCGCTCGGACTTGATGCGCTCCTCGCCGATCCGCGTCTCCACCGTGCCGATCAGGCCGGTGGCTCGCCCGGCGCCGCGGAACCCGCCCTCGACGAGGTAGGCGGTGGTGGTCTTGCCGGAGGTTCCGGTGATGCCGATCTGGAGGAGGCCGGCGCCGGGGCGCCCGTAGATCTCCGCGGCGAGTTCGCCCATCCGGCCGCGCGGGTCCTCGGTGACCAGCACCGGGAGTCCGGTGGCGGCGGCGCGCGGGGCGCCGGCGGGGTCGGTGAGGACCGCCACCGCGCCGAGTCCGGCCGCCTGGGCCGCGAAGTCGGCGCCGTGGACGCGGGCGCCGGGCAGGGCCGCGTAGAGGTCGCCGGGGCGTACCGCCCGCGAGTCGTGGGTGATGCCGGTGACTTCGCCGGTTCCCGGCGGCTCGGCTCCCAGCCGGGCTGCCAGTTCATCGAGCGCGATCGGCCCGATCCGGTCCGGGCGAGGTGCTCCCGGGTAATTCACAGGGGCGGCCTTCTGGGTGGTTTGGAACTGATCAGCGTGGGGCACGGCGGTGAGCGTACCGGTCGCACCGGGCCTCTCGCGAAGTGAGGGGCCGGGGTTGCGGTGATCGCCGTTCCGGTTCCCGGGATCGGGCGTGATGGTTGTCACTGGTGGGGTTCCCCGAGTTCACTCGCCGGGTTTGAAGGACACCGGCAGCCGGGCTGGGGCGCTGCCGGAGGGTGGGGTCTGGAGGGTCTTGAGCGCGAACTCCATGACCTGCTTGTAGATCGGACCGCAGATCTGGCCGCCGAAGTAGCTGCCGGTGGTCGGGTTCTGGATCGCGCAGTAGACGGTGAGCTGCGGGTCGTCGGCGGGGGCGAAGCCGGCGAAGGACGCGGTGTAGCCGTGGTAGCCGCCGCGTACCGGATCGACCCGGTTGGCCGTACCGGTCTTGCCCGCCACCCGGTAGCCCGGGATCTTGGCCTTCGTGCCCGTGCCCTCCTCGTCGCCGACCACGGATTCCAGCATGGTGGCGAGCGTGCGGGCGGTCTTCTTGCTGACCACCCGGGTCCGCTCGGGCGGTGCGGCGGCCTCGAAGCGGCCGTCGGCGTCCCGGGTTCCGCGTACCAGCGTCGGGGCGACGCGGACCCCGCCGTTGGCGATGGTCGAGTAGATCGAGGCGGCCTGCATGGCGTTGAGCGAGAGGCCCTGGCCGAAGGGGATCGTGTACTGCTGCGAGGTCGACCAGTCCCCGGGCCTGGCGAGGATGCCGGGGGTCTCGCCCGGGTAGTCGAGCCCGGTCGGCGAGCCGATCCCGAACTTGCGCAGGTAGGAGTAGAGGACCTTGTTGGCCTCGGGCTGCGTCTTGCCCAGCTCGCCGGTGGCCAGGATGGTGCCGATGTTGCTCGACTTGGCGAGTACGCCGTTGAGCGTCAGGTACCAGGTGGGGTGGTCGATGTCGTCCTTGAAGAGCCGGTCGCCCCGGTGCAGCCGGTTGGGGACGGTGACGTGGGTGCCGGGGGTGGCGGCGCCCTCCTCCAGCACGGCGGCCATGGACATGACCTTGCTGGTGGAGCCGGGTTCGTAGGCGTCCTGGAGGGCGGCGTTGCCGAGCGAGGCGGCGTCGGCGCGCGCGAGGTCGTTGGGGTCGAAGCCGGGCGCGTTGGCCATGGCGAGGACCTCGCCGGTGCGGGTGTTCTGGACGATCACGTAGCCCCGGTCGGCCTTGGACTTCTCGACCTGGTCGCTGATGGCCTGCTGGGCGGCCCACTGGATGTCGCGGTCGATGGTCAGCTCGATGTCGGCGCCGGGGACGGCCGGGACCTCCTTGGTGCCCGCGGTGGGCACCCGGCGGCCGCCCGCCTGGGCGTAGCTGATCTTGCCGTCCTCGCCCGAGAGTGCCGTGTCCAGCTGCGATTCGAGGCCGCCCGCGCCCTTGCCGTCGGCATTGACGTAACCCAGTATCCCGGCGGCGAGTCCTCCGTTGGGGTAGACCCGTTTGGTGGTCTTCTCCTGGAAGACCCCGGCCATGACGTTGGCGCCGGGGCCGCCGCGCGCCCGGTCCTTGCCCGCCTTCTCGGCGAAGGCGGACCTGAGGTCCTTGATCTGGTTCCAGACCTGCGGGGTCTGGCGGCGGGCCAGGACGACGTAGCGGCTCTTCGTGGAGAGCTTGCGGGTCAGCTCGGCGGCGTCGGCACGCAGGATCGGGGCGAGCAGTGCGGCCGCCTGCCGGGGCGCGTCGGCCGCCTTGCTGAAGCCGGGAGTGAACATCGAGGGGTCGGCGGTGATGTTGTACGCGTCGACGCTGGTGGCGAGGGCGACACCGGTGCGGTCGGTGATCTCGCCGCGCTCGGCGGAGATCGTGTAGCTGAGGTAGCGGTTCTCCTGGGCCTTGGCCGCGTACGCGCCGGCGTCGACGGCCTGGACCTGGAGCAGCCGGACCGCGAACACCAGCATGACCACCGTCAGGGCGAGGCTGACCAGGCGGAGCCGGGGGCGCGGGCTGCCGAGCCGCAGCGCGTTCCCGCTCTGCGCGCGGGGCTTGCGGGGTCGTGGTGCCGGGGCGGAGGGGCGGCGCGCGGTGGACCGGGATCTGCCCTGCCCGGCGGCGCCGCGCGGGCGCGCGGGGCCGGGAATCCGGCGGCGCGGTGGTTCCTTGGGCGGCACTGCGTCACCTGCCGGTGCTCGTCGGGGTCTGGTCTGCCGGGGTGCCCGTCGTGGCGGGCGGGGCGGCCGGGGCGCCGGCCGCGGTCGCCGGGGAGGGCGGGGCGGTGGCCGCGGACGGGGTCGCGGGGGTACTCGCGGGCGGGACGGCCGGCGCCCCGCTCTTCGTCGGCCGCGGGGTGACCGGGGCGGGCTCGGCGGTGGCCTCGGCCGGAACGCCTCGGACCGTGCCGTCCGCGTCGAGGAAGGCGGGGCTGCCACCGGGCACCATGCCCAGCTCGCGGGCCCTGCGCTCCAGCGCGTCCGGCTTGGAGAACCTGTCGACGTCGCGCTGGAGTGCCTGCTGCTCGTCGGTCAGCTCCGTGGTCCGCTTCTTCAGCTCGCTCAGCCGGAACGAGCCCTCGTTGAGGGCCGAGTTGAGCACCAGGAGGGTGATCAGACCGCCGCCGAGCAGCACCACGACCAGCAGGACGAAGGGCGTACGGGCGGCGTTGCCGGCCCCGGACGGCATCAGCCTGGCGAGCCGCGCGGCCCGCCCCTTGAGCTGCCCGGCCCCTCCGCTCACCGCGCCGCCCCGTACGTCCCGGCTCCCCGGCCGCTCATCGCTCCTCCTCGCGGATGCGCTCGGCGCCGCGCAGCCGGGCGGGGGCGGCGCGCCGGTTCTCGGCGACCTCCTCCTCCGTGGGCAGCTCCGCGCCGCGGGTCAGCAGCTTGAGCCGGGGCTGGTAGCGCTCGGGCACGACCGGCAGTCCGGGCGGCGCCGTGGTGGCGGCCCCCGCCGCGAACACCTGCTTGACCAGCCGGTCCTCCAGCGAGTGGTACGAGAGGACGGCGATCCGGCCGCCGACCGCGAGGGCCCCCACCGCGGCCGGGATGGCCCGCTCCAGGACCGTGAGCTCGCCGTTGACCTCGATGCGCAGCGCCTGGAAGGTGCGCTTGGCGGGGTTGCCGCCGGTGCGCTTGGCGGCCTGCGGCAGTGCGTCGCGGATCAGCTCGACCAGCCGGGCGCTGTTGCTGAACGGCTCCTTCTCGCGCTCGCGCACGATCGCGGAGACGATCCGCTTGGCCTGCTTCTCCTCGCCGTAGGCCCGCAGGATCCGGACCAGTTCGCCCGGCGGGTAGGTGTTGAGCACCTCGGCCGCGCCGATGCCGGTCGTCTGGTCCATCCGCATGTCGAGCGGGGCGTCCTGGGCGTACGCGAAGCCCCGGTCGGCCTCGTCCAGCTGCATGGACGAGACGCCGAGGTCGAAGAGGACGCCCTGGACCTTGGGGACACCGAGGCGGTCGAGCACCTCGGGCAGCTCGTCGTAGACGGCGTGCACCAGGGTGGCCCGGTCCCCGTAGGGGGCGAGCCGCTCACCGGAGAGCCGCAGCGCCTCCTTGTCCCGGTCCAGCGCGATCAGCCGCGCGGCCGGGAAGGCGGAGAGCAGCGCCTCGCTGTGCCCGCCGAGGCCGAGGGTGCAGTCGACGACCACGGGCGCTTGCGGTCCGGGCGCCTGGAGAGCCGGGGCCAACAGGTCCAGGCACCGCTGGAGCATCACCGGGACGTGACGGGTCTGGCTCATGCGCCCTCTCAGGCTCAGGTCCCGTGTGGCCGCACGCACGGCCTGGTCCCCGCCCGCTCGGAAGGGGAGGTCGACGGGCGCCGGGGAAGGGGCGTCAGCCGACCGGCGAGCGGGAGAGGGCCGGGCCCGTACGTACGCCGCGCACACAGGGGAAATCTTCGGAATGTGCAGGGTGTCGGTAACTTCCCGTCACTTTAGTCCACCCTGCCATTCGATCGATTCCCGATCAATCAACCCGGCTGCGCGTCGCCCCGCCCCTGGTTCACTCGCCCGAAGGAACCGCTGCGAGACTTGTGGGTTACCTCACAACAAGACTCGTTGACGTTCTTTGTCCCTTCTCACAGCACGCCGGGCCGGGGTGCGGGAGCTAACGTCATCACTATGTCGACTTCCGCGCACTCGTCCGGCGGCTCTGCCGCAGCCACAGCCGACCCGGCCAGCACCGTGGGTACGGTCACCGATCGCCTCGTCGAGGCGAACGCCCGCTACGCCACCGGTTTCGAAGATCCGGGCATGGACGCCAAGCCGGTCCTGCGCGTCGCCGTGGTCGCCTGCATGGACGCCCGGCTCGACCTGCACGACGCGCTCGGCCTGGCTCTCGGCGACTGCCACACCATCCGCAACGCGGGCGGCGTGGTCACCGACGACGTGATCCGCTCGCTGACCATCAGCCAGCGGGCCCTGGGCACCCGCAGCGTCATACTGATCCACCACACCAACTGCGGCCTGGAATCGATCACCGAGGAGTTCCGCCAGGAGCTGGAGGTCGAGGTCGGCCAGCGCCCGGTCTGGGCGGTCGAGGCGTACAAGGACGCCGACCAGGACGTACGGCAGTCGATGCAGCGCGTGCGCACCTCGCCGTTCCTGCTGCACACCGACGACGTCCGCGGCTTCGTCTTCGACGTGACCACCGGGCTGCTGCGGGAGATCTTCCCCGCCTCCTGACCCGGGCCCTGGCCCGAATGCCGCCCACCAAGGGGCCGAAAACTCCAACGAAACGGGCGTATCACCCTCACTTGTCCGCAGGCGAGTGACACGAAGCCGCAACGGCAACAAGAATGCCCGTGTGGCATCCCGCCGGGCGTTCCCCGGCGGGGCGCCCGTTTTCGGGGTGGGTACGGGCCGCCGTGTGCGCCCGGCCCGTGATTCGGGGAGACCCCCGGGCTCCTTCGTGGGCGCGGGGCAGGGCCGAGGAGGGCCGGTGACGACCTATGACGATCGAGCGAGCCTCACAGATCTGACCACGACCGCGGAGCGGGTGCGCAGGTCGGTGGAGAGTGTGATCGAGGGCAAGCCCGAGGTCGTACGGCTTTCGCTGACCGTGCTGCTGGCGGAGGGGCACCTCCTCATCGAGGACGTGCCCGGGGTCGGCAAGACCATGCTGGCCAAGGCGCTGGCACGGTCGATCGACTGCTCGGTGCGGCGCATCCAGTTCACACCGGACCTGCTGCCCTCGGACATCACCGGCGTGTCCATATTCGACCAGCAGCGGCGCGAATTCGAGTTCAAGCCGGGCGCGATCTTCGCCCAGATCGTGATCGGCGACGAGATCAACCGCGCCTCGCCGAAGACCCAGTCGGCGCTCCTGGAGTCGATGGAGGAGCGCCAGGTCACCATCGACGGACACAGCTACGAGCTGCCCGACCCGTTCATGGTGGTGGCCACCCAGAACCCGGTGGAAATGGAGGGCACCTACCCGCTGCCCGAGGCCCAGCGCGACCGGTTCATGGCGCGGGTGTCGATCGGCTATCCGAGCGCGGAGGCCGAGTTGCAGATGCTCGACGTGCACGGCGGGCTCTCGCCGCTCGACGACCTCCAGCCGGTGGCCCACGCCCACGACATCGTGAAGCTGATCGACGCGGTGCGCACGGTCCATGTGGCCGACGCCGTGCGGCGGTACGCGGTGGAGCTCGTCGCGGCCACCCGCAGCCATCCCGATCTCCGGCTCGGCGCCTCGCCCCGGGCCACCCTGCACCTGCTGCGCGCGGCGCGGGCCTCCGCGGCGCTGAGCGGCCGCGACTACTGCCTGCCGGACGATGTCCAGGCGCTGGCGGCCCCGGTCCTCGCCCACCGCCTGCTGCCGACGGCACAGGCCCAGCTGAACCGGCGTACGGCCGAACAGGTGGTGCTGGAGATCGTCCATCGGACGCCGGTCCCGACCGCGAGCGGCGGCGTCACCCAGGCCCGGCCCCCGCAGCAGCCGGACGGCCCGGCGTACGGGCACCAGCAGCCCGGCGCACGGCGGGTGTGATGGCCGCCGGGGGGCCGGCCGCGATGGACGACGGTGACGAGAAGGGCGGTCTGCGGACCGCGCTGGGCGGGCTGACCACGCGGGGGCGGTCCTTTCTGGCGGCCGGGATCGCCGCGGCGGTCTGCGCCTATGTGCTCGGGCAGACGGACCTGCTGCGGGTCGGGCTGCTGCTGGCCGTGCTGCCGCTGGTCTGCGTGGTGGTGCTGGTCCGCACCCGCTACCGGGTCTCGGGCACCCGGCGGCTCACGCCGTCCCGGGTACCGGCGGGCACGGAGGCGCGGGTCCACCTGCGGGTGGAGAACGTGTCACGGGTGCCCACCGGTCTGCTGATGCTTCAGGACCGGGTGCCCTACGTGCTCGGGCCGCGCCCCCGGTTCGTGCTGGACCGGGTGGAGGCGGGCGGGCGCCGTGAGGTGTCCTACCGGGTCCGGTCCGATCTGCGCGGGCGCTATCCGCTGGGCCCGTTGCAGCTGCGGCTGGGCGATCCGTTCGGGATGTGCGAGCTGACCCGTTCGTTCAGCACGCACGACACCCTGGTCGTCATCCCGCGTACCGAGCCGCTGCCGCCGGTGCGGCTGGCCGGCGAGGCCCCGGGTTACGGCGAGGGACGGCAGCGTTCCCTGGCGCTGGCCGGGGACGACGACGTGATTCCGCGCGGCTACCGGCACGGTGACGATCTGCGCCGGGTCCACTGGCGTTCGACGGCGCGCTACGGCGAGCTGATGGTGCGCCGCGAGGAGCAGCCGCAGCGCGCCAGGTGCACGGTGCTGCTGGACACCCGGCGGCTCGCCTACCAGGGGGCCGGGCCCGATTCCGCCTTCGAGTGGGCGGTGTCGGGGGCGGCGTCCGCGCTGACGCACATGCTGGAGCGCGGTTTCGCCGTCCGGCTGCTGACCGACGACGGTACTTCGGTCCCGGGCGAAGGATCGGGCGGCTTCGCCGGGTCGGTGCAGGAGTCCGCCGAGCAGGCGGGGCTGATGCTGGACACCCTGGCGGTGGTCGACCACTCCGGGGGCGGCGGCCTGTCGCACGCGTACGACGTACTGCGTGGCGGCAACGAGGGGCTGCTGATCGCGTTCTTCGGCGATCTGGACGAGGAGCAGGCGGCGCTGGCGGCGCGGATGCGGCAGCGCAGCGCGGGCGCCGTCGCGTTCGTCCTGGACAGCGCCGACTGGGTACAGGGCGACATCCCGCCCGCCGGGGCCGGGGCGGTGTCCGAGGAGCGGCTGCGGCAGCTGCGGGACGCGGGCTGGACGGCGCTGGCGGTACGGCCCGGGACGGATCTGGCCGAGTACTGGCGGCAGGCGGGACAGCAGGGGGCGGCGGCGCAGTCCGTCGCCGGGGGCGGTACGACGGGTTTCTCCGGGGGATGGTCATGAGTGGTCGTGGTCGGCTGGCGCTGTGCGCCTTCGCGGCGACGCTGATGGCGGCGGCCTCGATGCTGCCGCTGGTCTCGCCGGCCGGGTGGATTCTGCAGGCGGCGTTCCTGCTGGCGGTGCAGAGCGGGATCGGGGTGCTCGTCCGCCGGGCGCCGGTGCCGCGCGCGGTGGTCGTCGCGGCGCAGGCGCTGGTCACGCTGACCGTGCTGACCGTGGTGTTCGCCCGGGTGCAGGCGGTGGCCGGTCTGCTGCCCGGCCCGGAGGCGGTCCAGCGGCTGGCCCACTTGCTCGCCTCGGGTGCCGAGGACGTCGGGCGGTACGCGACCCCTGCGCCGGTGACGGACGGCATCCGGCTGATGCTGATCGGCGGTGTGCTGCTGGTCGGGCTGGCCGTGGACGCCCTCGCGGTGACGTTCCGCAGCGCGGCCCCGGCGGGTCTGCCGCTCCTGGCGCTCTACTCCGTGGCCGCGGGGCTGTCGGGGGGCGGCGCGGGCTGGCTCTGGTTCCTGCTGGCGGCCGGTGGCTATCTGATGCTCCTGCTGGCCGAGGGCCGGGACCGGCTCTCGGCCTGGGGGCGGGTCTTCAGCGGTGCGGCCGGGCGGCCCGTCGGAGGTCCGGCGGTCGGTGCGGCGCTGTCGGGCGGCCGGCCGGCGGCCCCGGTCCGGACCGGGCGCCGTATCGGCGCGCTGGCGCTGGGTGTCGCGCTGGTCGTCCCGGCGGCGCTGCCCGCGCTCGACGGCGGGCTGCTGTTCGGCCCGGGCGGCGGCGGGCGCGGCAAGGGGGGCGGCGGCACCATCTCGGCGGTGAACCCGCTGGTCTCGTTGCAGGACAACCTGAACCAGCCGGAGAACCGCGAGGTGATGTCCTACCGCACCAATTCGGCCTCCTCGTCGGCCTTCTACCTGCGCATCCTCGCCCTGGACCAGTTCACCGGCAGCGAGTGGCGGCCCTCCACGCGCCGGCTCCGGGACGTGCCGAAGCGGCTTCCGGGCCCGGAGGGCCTGTCCCCCGGTGTGGCGGCCACGGAGATCCGGACGAACTTCTCCGCGTCCGGCTCCTACCGGCAGACCTATCTCCCGCTCCCCTACCCGGCGACCGGGGTCCGCGTCGACGGGCGCTGGCGGTACGAGCCGGCGGGCCGGACGCTCGTCGGTGACCGCGGGCAGACGACCGGCGGCCTGCAGTACCAGGTCTCCAGCCTGGAGGTGGAGCCGACCGCCGAGCAGCTCGCCTCGGCGAGGCCGGCCCCGGCGGCTCTGCTCCGCGAGTACACCCGGGTGCCCGGCTCGCTTCCGAAGGAGGTCGCGAAGACCGCCGACCGGGTGACCAAGGGCGCCGCCAACGACTACGAGCGGGCGGTCGAGCTCCAGGACTACTTCGCCTCGAACGGCGGCTTCACGTACGACACCTCGGTGAGCTCGGGCACCGGGAGCGCGGCGATCAGCCGGTTCCTCAAGGACAAGCAGGGTTTCTGCGTCCACTTCTCCTTCACCATGGCCGCGATGGCCCGGACCCTGGGCATACCGGCCCGGGTCGCGGTGGGCTTCGCTCCCGGCACGGTGCAGGCGGACGGCTCGGTCTCGGTGGGGCTGCGCGACGCGCACGCCTGGCCCGAGCTGTACTTCGAGGGTGCCGGGTGGACCCGTTTCGAGCCGACCCCGACACGGGGCAGCACCCCCGCGTACACCCAGCAGGACGTCGCCACGGGCGATGTGGAGACCCCGGCCCGGCCCGAGCAGGGTGCCTCGGCCGCCCCTTCGACCGCGCCGTCCGCCCCGGACAGCTGCCCGGCACAGATGCGCAAGCAGGGCGAGTGCGGGGCGACGGCGGCCCCCGGGGTGGCCGCCCCGACGGATCCCGGGACGCCTGCGGGCACCGTCGTCGGGCTCGTCGCACTCGGTGCGGTGATCCTCGCGCTGCCGTTGCTGCCGTCGCTGTGGCGGCTGCGGACCCGCAGGCGCCGGGCGGGCCTCTTCGCCCGGCGCCCGGCGTCCGGCGGCCGGGGCGCGCCGGGCGCCGAGCCGGAGCCCGGGGCAGGGCCGGGCCCGGCACCGGCGGGCGTGGCGGGCGGGACGCTCGCCGCCTGGCAGGAGATCACCGACACCGCCTGGGACCACGGCATCGAGCCGGACGAGTCGCTGACTCCGCGCAAGGCCGCGGCCCGGGTGGTGCTGCTGGGGCGGCTGGAGACGGACGCGGCCGACGCGGCGCACCGGCTCGCCGGAGCGGTGGAGCAGGTCCTGTACGCCCCGCACCCCCGGGTGGGCACCGGGCTGGCCGAGGACGTGGCGACCGTACGGACCGGTCTGCGCGCGTCCGCCGACCGGCGCACCCGGATCCGGGCGGCCGTGGCACCCCGTTCGGCCGTTCGGGTGGTCTGGGCGGCTTCGGACCGCTGGGCGGCGGCCACCGGCCGGTGGCGGGCGCGGTGGGCGCGGGTCCGGTGGACGGGATGGCCGCGGCGCCCCTCCCGCCAGGAGGGCTGATCCCGGGGGCCGCGCCGTACCGGCCCCCGGACCCGGTACCGCGGGCCTGCCGTGCCGGGTCCTTTCCGGACATGCGTGAGGGGCGGCCGCGGGA
>NZ_JBHJQP010000125.1:0-24183 GCF_042262625.1 Streptomyces sp. NPDC056347
AGCTACGGCTCCGACGTCGACCCGATCGCCTACCTGCGACAGCACGGCGTCTCCCTCTGATCCGAGGCGGCAAGAAGTGAGAGAGGGGCGGTGCGCGGCGGCGCACCGCCCCTTCCCGCTATTCCCTCTTTGCCAAAAACTGACCGGGTGGTCTATCTCACCACCCGTCAACCCTTTATTACGGTCGCGTAGGTCACATTCGACGGTGCAGGATATGCGCTTGTGGCAGACGATTCGAGAAATAAGCAACGTGGCGTCATCAACCGACAGGGCGTCATCGGGTCGTACGCGGCGATCGGCGACAGCTTCACCGAGGGAGTCGGTGACCCCGGCCCGGACGGAACCTTCGTCGGCTGGGCGGACCGATTCGCGGTACTTCTCGCGGACCAGCTCCCGGACCCCGACGCGGCGCACGGCGCCGAAGATTCCGCACACCCGGAATTCAGGTACGCCAACCTCGCCGTACGCGGACGCCTCCTCGACCAGATCGTCGAGGAGCAGGTGCCGCGAGCCAAGGAGCTCGCCCCCGACCTGGTGAGCTTCTGCGCGGGCGGCAACGACATCATCCGGCCCGGCACCGACCCCGACGACGTGGCAGAACGCTTCGAGCGTGCCGTCGCCGAGCTCACCGGCGCGGTCGGCACGGTCATGGTCACCACCGGCTTCGACACCCGGGGCGTCCCCGTGCTGCGCCATCTGCGCGGCAAGGTCGCCACGTACACCGCCCATGTGCGGGCCATCGCCGACCGCTACGACTGCCCGGTCCTGGACCTGTGGTCACTGCGGTCCGTCCAGGACCGGCGCGCCTGGGACGACGACCGGCTCCACCTGTCGCCCGAGGGGCACACCAGGGTCGCGCTGCGCGCCGCCCAGGTCCTCGGTATCGACGTACCGGCCGACCCCGACCAGGAATGGCCCCCGCAGGCCCAGCGCGGCACCTTGGAGGTGCGCCGCGACGACATCCACTGGGCGCGCGAGTACCTGGTGCCGTGGATCGGGCGACGGCTGCGCGGCGAGTCCTCCGGCGACCACGTCGAGGCGAAGCGCCCCGACCTGCTGCCGCTGTAGCACCCCCCCGTGGAGCACCGCCGCCGCCCGGCGGACGTGGCCCGGACTCAGCCACGCCCGCCGGGCAGCGGCGTTGCGGCGGGTATCCGCTCCAGCACACCGCCCGCGAAGACGTCGTACAGCGGCAGCGTCTCCAGGTGCACATAGCCGATGTGGCAGTCGCAGACCGCCAGCGGGCAGGCGCGCGGCGCCAGCGCCCGGCGGTAGCTCCCGTCGTAGAGATTGCCGAGCTCGGCCGGGACGAAATGGCAGCGCCGCACCGTTCCGTCACCGTCCACCGAGATCACCGACTCACCGGTCCGGCACGGCAGCCCGGCCGAGCGGTGCGGATGCCTGCTGTACGGGAAGAGCGGATCGACGGCCGTCCAGCGGTCCGCCTCCGCGTCGGTGTAGGTGTGGCCCTCCGCCGCGTTGACCCAGAGATAGACCTCCTCGGGCAGCGCGGCGCGCAGCCGCCGCGCCTCGTCGAGATGCTCGTCGAGCCCGACGACACCGACACTGTGCCGGACCCCGAGCGCACTCAGCTCCCGGCACTTGGCGAGGAACCGCTCGTACGGCGTCTGCCCCGGGTGGTACGTGCACCACAGAGCGATCTTCTCCCGGCCCGCCTCGCCCGCCTCGGCCAGCCATCCCGTACGGCCGCTGAGATTGGTCTGGATCGCCACCCGGCGGATGTGCGGCAGCTGCGCCAGCTCCACCAGCGCCCGGCGGTACCAGGACCGGACCAGGCCCTCGCCCCACGGCGTGAACAGCACCGAGATCCGGTCGCCGGTCTGCGCCGTGGCCCACGCCGTGAACCGCTCCAGCGCGGCCCGGTCGGCCCGCAACTGCTCCCGGCTGTCGCGCCGCTTGGCGAACGGACAGTACGGACAGTCGTAGTCGCAGGAGGCCAGCGGGCCCCGGTACAGGATCGTCAGCTCCATCGCAGCGCTCACTTCAGCTCGTACGCCGCCATCGCGGCGCGCACGGCGGGGGAGAAGAGCTCCGGACCCAGGGCGTCGGAGTGGGCCAGGCCCTCGGGGGACAGGCGCAGCCGCCCCGACGCCCCGGCCGACGTGTCCAGCCAGCCGCGCGCCCCGAATACCGCGAGCTCCCGGGGAAAGTCCTCCGCGGGGGAGGTGCCGAACCGCTCCTCGTAGTCGGCCAGGGGCAGTCCCTCGGCCTGGAGCACCGACTGCAGCAGATGGCGGCGGCGCGCCTCGTCCCCGTCCACGTACCGCCCGACCTCGGCGCGGGAGAAGTCGTCGGTGGCGGTGTAGCCGTCGATGATGGCCCGCACTTCCCGCATCTCCACCGCGTAGTCGAAGGAGTAGTGCAGCCGCGTGGTGTACGAGCGCGCGCCGCACCCCAGGCCGATCATGCCGTCGGTCTGACAGGCGTAGTCGTCGGGGCCTTCCGCGCGGGGGGCGTCGGCGCGGCGGAACATCCGCATCGACACCTGCTCGTAACCGTGCGCCAGGAGGTGGTCCCGGCCCGCCCGGTACAGCCGCAGCCGCTGCTCGTCCCAGGCCGCGTCCGCCGCCGCCTCGCCCTCGGCACCGAGCCGCCCCAGACCGGTCAGCGGGCGCACGTACAGCGGGTAGAGGTACAGCTCCTCCGGCCGCCAGGCGAGGGCCGCGTCCAGCGACGCGCGCCAGCTCTCCTCGGTCTGGCCGTCGATGCCGTAGATCAGGTCGATGTTGAGGACCGGGACACCGGCCTCACGTATCCGGCCCAGCGCCGACTCCACGTCGGCGCGCCGCTGCGGGCGTACCGCGGCACGTGCCTCCGATTCGACGAAGCTCTGCACCCCGATGCTGATCCTGGTCGCACCGCGGTCGGCGAGGACGGCCAGCCGGTCCGCCGTCGCGGTCGACGGCGAAGTCTCGACCGACAGCGGCACGGACCGCAGATCGGCCCCCATCCGCTTCTCCGCGATGTCGCAGAGCCGCTCCAGCTCGGCCGCCGTCAGGAACGTGGGCGTACCGCCGCCGAACGCGGCGGCGGCGAACCGCACCGGCTCCTCGTCGCCCAGCGCGTCCCGGACCGCGAGGGCCTGCCGCTCCAGCGCGTCGAGATAGCGGGTGGTCAGCTCGTCGGGCGCGCCGATCCGGGTGAAGAGATTGCAGAAGCCGCAGCGGACCTCGCAGAACGGTATGTGGAGGTAGAGCGAGAGCGCGTCCTTGCGCTCACCGGCCCACAGCTCGCGCAGCCGCGGCCGGTCGGCCAGCGGCCGGTAGGCGGTCTTGTGCGGGTAGGCGTAGACATAGCTCTGGTACGGCCGGACGGTGGTCGCGGCGGGCAGGGCGGTCGTGGTGCGGCCCGTCATGCGGTGGCCCCCGGTTCCAGGAAGAAGTGCGCGTACGGAACGGTCCACACCGATGTGTGGCCGAGCCGGTGGCCGGTGTACCCGTCGTCCCCGTACGCCGTGCCGTGGTCCGAGCAGACGATGGCGAAGCAGCGGCGGCGGCTGCTCGCGGCCGCGAAGAGCCTGCCGACATGGGCGTCGACGTACTCCAGGGCGGCGGCGTGCGTGGCGCGGGAGTCGCCCGCCTCACGGGTGGCCCCCGGCCGGTGGAACCAGTTGGGCTGGTGCAGGGCGGACACGTTGACGAAGAGGAACAGCCGCTGCTCCGCGGGGAGCCGGCCGACGACCTCCTCGGCGCGGGCCACCTGCGCCTCGAAGGACGTGGGCGAGGCCACGCCGAACTCCGGCTCCCAGTGGCTCTCCTGGAACATGCCGGGCAGTACGGAGCCGAGCGCCGCCTGCTTGTTGAAGAAGCCGACACCGCCGATGCACACCGTGCGGTAGCCGGCGCCCGCCAGGCCGGAGACCAGGTCCGGGGTGTCGAACACGAAGGTGTCCGAGGCGGTGGACTCGCTGCCTGCGAAACGCGCCGCGAACAGCCGGGGATGCGGCCCCCGGCCGGTCGGCGTCGGCAGGAAGCCGGCGAACATCGCCTGGTGGGAGGCGTAGGTGAAGCTTCCCGGCGCGTGCCGCTCCTCCCAGACCCCGCCCGGCAGATGCCGGGCCAGGTTGGGGATGCGCCCGGCGGCGGCGAGCTCCGCCGCGACGTCGTGGCGCAGGGTGTCGAGGGTGACGAACAGCAGATCGTGGCTCCCCACGATCCGGCTCATGTCGGGGTTCCTGGCGCACTCGGTGAGGTGCGCGGTGTCAGGCGATGGCGGTTGCACGGTCGTTCCTTGCTCTGTTCATGACGGCGGCGACCTGCGCCGCGTAGGTGTCCAGGCCCTCGGCCCCGCTGCCGTCGAGGCCGGTCAGCCGGGGAAGCAGATCACCGAAGGCGTTGACCTCGCCGACGGCGAAACGCCGCCAGTCGGTCGAAGGCAGCAGGTCGACGCCCACGCACAGGGTGTCCGGGAAGCAGTCGGCGGCCCGCTCGCACACGGCCAGGGCCTCGCCCCAGCTGCCGCCCGCCGCCCCGACCGCCGCGCGGACCCGGCCGAGATCGCCGCGCTCACCGCCGAGGTGGAGGTTGGTCATGGGGGAGCGGCTGGTGCGCGCGACGGCGTGGGTGGCCCGGCCCGCCACCACCACGACCCGCAGATCCGTGGCCCGGCCGCCGAGCGTGGCCTTGGGCAGCCAGCGTTCGACATGCAGCCCTTCCGGCGCGAGCGCGTCGACGATCGCCGCGACCTCCCGTTCCGTGGTGAGGCGGCGCGGCCTGAGTGAGTTGTAGAGCCGGCCGGAGGAGTCCCGCTCCACCGAGGTGGTCGCCCTGACCCGGCCCGGACCGGCCGTCTCCACGGCCAGCACCCCGGAGGCGGACGAGCCGTGCGCGGGCTTCACGAAGACCCTGGGCATGCCGTGCTCCGCCATCCGGCCGCGGATGTCCGCCCAGCCGCGCACCACGGGCGCCGCCGCCCCCGAGGTCGGTGAGGCCGGGACCGGCACCCCGGCCGTGTCCAGCACCGCGTGGCAGAGCCGCTTGTCGAACAGCACCGCCACCTCGTCGGGGCCGTCGAGCAGGGTGGCCCCGGCGGCCTCGGCGGCCCGCGCCACCTCCCTCACCGCCGCGGTGAAGCCGGCGTACCAGGCGGCGCCGCCCTCGACCCTGGTCGGGTCGTCGACCTTCCGCAGCAGCCGCTCCACCTCGGCGTCCTCACCGGGGGAGTCCAGCCGCACGGTCTCACCGGGGAGGAAGACCGCCTCGCCGCGCAGCACCCGGGACCAGGGCACCACACGCGCCGCCGGCAGCCCGGCGGCGCGCACGGCGTCCTGGAAGAGCGTGACCCGGCGGTTGCCGGGCACGCCCACGACGGCGAAGCGGGGCGGCCGGCCGGCCACGCTACTCGTCGATGGCGACATAGCGGTGGCCGTCCTCGTCATCGTCCCAGTCGGCGTCGTCGATGTCGGTGTTCACCCGGTCCGGCCCGAGCAGTTCCGTCAGTCGCTCCGCCAGCGGCTCGCTCATGTAGTGGTGGTGCAGGTCGAGCGAGGCGAGATGGGTGAGCGGCTGGCCCTGGAGCAGCGCCTCGGCGCCTTCGTCGCCCAGGGTGCCCATCGCCAGGGAGAGCGATTCCAGCTGGGCGACCACCGGCGCGGAGGCCACGGAGGCCGCGATCTCGTCCTGGATCTCGCTGTTCTGCAGCCCCAGATGGCGCAGGGCCGGGAAGCCCGCACCGGACAGGATCGGGGCGAGGTCGGCGACCGAGGCGTCCCCGCCGTACTCCTCGACTCCCAGCCAGAGTTCGAGACGCTCCAGCGCCGGGAGCTCGGAGGCGGCGACCGCCCGCACCACCCGTGCCGGGAGCCCGCCGGACTCGAACCGCAGTGCCTTGAGCGCCTTGTGCCGTACCGGCCGCAGATCCAGCGAACTCCGGTCGCCGAACTGCTGCCCGCAGCCGCGCACCGTCACCTCCTCCAGCTGCCCGAACGCCTCGACCACCGGTGTGATGTCGCACATCTCGAGCCACGACAGCTCGCACTCCTCGCTGACGACGTCGGCGAGGAAGAGCGCCCGCAGGTCCGGGAAGCGGTCGGCATGGGAGACCAGCAGCTCGACGACCGGCGTGAAGGACGCGTACTCCTCCTGCCACCAGGCGCCGATCACCAGGGCCCGCACCCGCGTCGTGTCGACCGTGTCGACGAAGTGCTGCCACAGCGAACCGAAGGTGAGATCGCCCCGCCAGGCACTTTCCAGCCGCCACGCGACCGAACCGGCTTCCGGGAGCGCGCCGCCGTCCGGGAGCGAGCCACTGTCCGTGAGCGCGCGGCCGGACACGCCGCGGGAGGCGTCGCCGGGGCAGGGAAAGGCGTGGACGGGAAGTCCGTGGAACGTCTCGGGATGATCGATACCGGTCATCGGGCCCTCACTCCGCGACCGAGGTGTAACGGCCCTCGACACCCCGGTCGCCCCAGGGCGTCTCGCGCTCCGACACATCGACCCGCACCCCGTGCGGCTCCAGCGCGGCCACCACCCGGCGCTCCACCGGCTCGGTCATGAAGTGATGGTGCAGATCGAGCTGTTCGAGATGGGTCAGCGGCTGGCCGTCCAGCAGCGCAGCCGCGCCCTCGTCGCCCAGGGTGCCGTCCGACAGGCCGAGAACCCGCAGCCGGGCGACGACCGGGGCGCTCGCGACCGCCGCGGCGATCTCGTTCTGCAGCTCGCTGTTGCGCAGACCGAGATGCGAGAGCCGGGGGAAGCGGGTGCCCGAGAGCAGCGGTGCCAGGTCGGCCACATCGGCGTCGCCCCCGTAGGCGGAGACGCCCAGCCAGAGGTCGAGTCGCTCCAGCGCGGGCAGCTCACTGTCCAGGACACCCCGCACGACACCGACCGGCAGACCGCCGGACTCGATGGTCAGTGACCGCAGCCGCTCGTGCTTCACGGGCGGGAAGGCCAGGCCCGTGCCACCGCGCACGCCCAGCTCGACCAGATCGGGGAAGGCGGCCAGCAGCGGCGTGACGTCATCGTGCTCGATCCAGGAGATCTCGCTCTCCTCCATCGTCATGTCACCGACGAAGACCGCCTCCAGCGAGGTCAGCCGGTCGGCGGCGGCGATGACGAGACCGATCGGGTACGACGAGTCCTCCTCGTACGACTCGCCCCACTGACCGATGATCAGCGCCCGCACCCCGGCCGGATCGACCGCCTCCAGGAACGCCTTGAACGCGTCCTCCCAGCTCGTCTCGTCGTCCTCGTACGGATCGACCGAGACGCGCCAGGCGACAGCACCGGCGGCCTGCTCGGGCGCCGTCCCCGACTCGTGCTGGAAATCGACAGCGGGAAGGCCGAGCAACTCGTGCAGATGGTCCACACCGGACATGACGCTGAGCTCCTGGAACTGGGCGACGACTGATGAGCACAAGGTTTATCAAGCCGCACTGACAACGCCGCGACCGGGACCGCGCGACGCACCCCCGGCGCGGACCGGCCACCGTCCACTGTCAGACCCCCGCCGTAGCGTCTTCTGCGTGGCCGGCACAGCGGGTGCGGCCTTTCGAGGGGAGACGTCTGTGTACCGGCAGGGCGATGTACTGATCATGTCGTTGGAGGAGTCGGCGGTGCCCGCGCATCTGGTGGAGGCGCCGGGCGAGCCCAGGGACGGCCGCGGCCGCATGGTCCTCGCGCTCGGCGAGGTCACCGGCCACGCCCATGCGGTCCAGGGGCCGGGCCGGCTGATGCGCGAGGCGGGCCCGTTCGGGCCGATGCTGCTGCACCTCCCCGAGGGCGGCAGGGTGGTGCACGAGGAGCACGCGACGATACCCCTCTCGAAGGGCTGGTACCGCGTGGTGCGCCAGCGGGAGTACGCGCCGGGAGCGATCCGCATCGTCGCGGACTGACCGGGCGTCCGGCGCACCGCCGCCGACACCACCGACCGAACACATCACACCGAACACACCACACCGAACACAGGGGACGGGAAAGACCGATGCAGTACGTGGACTCATGGCGGACCGTGGCAGCGGCGACCGGCGCGGCGGACCGCTCCGCCGCCGAGGACGGGCTCCGGCTCGCCTACCGCAGCGCGGGACTCGCCGAGCCGGAGCGGATCGTCTGGGTCGACTCGCCCAGGGCCGCGGTGGAGGCGGTCGAGAAGCTCGTCGACGCCGGGCGCTCGGTCCGCGACGAGGTGCGCACCCGCCCCTGGGCGCAGGAGCGCCGCCGGATGTACGACGAACTGGGCCCGGCGGGCTGGTCCGCGCTGTGGTCCGCCACCGGCGCCCAGCTCTGGGAGACCACCGCGGCCCTCGCCGACCGGATCAGATCCGGAGTCGTCGCGGATCTCGCCGAGCGCCCCGAGGAGGAGACCGGTGTCCGGCTCGTCCTGCTCGACGCGGTCCTCGGCCAGCACGACGCGGCCTGGCTCGCGGCCTTCGACGGGCGGGGCGACCGGCTCGACGGCCTGGCGGCGGTGGCCCGGAACGCGGGCTGGTGGTGGCCCTACGAGCGCGCCGTGGTGATCAGCGAGCGCCCGCACGCGCTGTACCGGGACGAGGCGGGACGGCTCGACCGGGGGGACGGACCGGCGCTCGCCTACCGGGACGGCTTCGCCCTGTACGCCTGGCGCGGCATGCCGGTGCCCGCAGAGTTCCTGGACGAGCTCAACTCCCTCACCCCGCGGCGGATACGCGAGGAGGAGAACGCGGAACTGCGCCGCGTCATGCTGGAGTTCTACGGATACGACCGCTACCTCACCGAGTCCGGCGCGGAACCGGTCCACCGGGACGAGACGGGTGTCCTCTGGCGGATCGCGCTGGACGGCGACGAGGACGTGGTGATGGTCGAGGTGGTCAACTCCACCCCGGAGCCGGACGGTACGCACCGGGTCTACTGGCTGCGGGTGCCGCCCGGCACCAGGACCGCGAAGGACGGAGTGGCATGGACCTTCGGCCTGGCGGGCGACGTCTACGCGCCCGTGCGCCAGACCTGACCGAGCCGGGCCGGGGCCCGAGGCCGGAAGCGGATCCGTCAGGCCGTCAGGGACGCGCGGTCGATGCCGAGTTCACGGGCGAGGGCCTCATCGGTCCAGGCCAGCATCGTGGCCCGGGAGAGCGGCCCGGCGTACGAGGTCGTCTGCACGGCCAGACCGTCCAGCAGGGCGGTCAGACGCCAGGCCGCGGACATCGGGTCGTCGCAGTGGAACTCCCCGGCGGCGGCGCCCTCCTCGATGACCTCGGCCAGCTCGGCCTTCCACTGCTGGTCGAGATCACCGGCCACATTGCGCAGCGCCGGATCGCGCAGCGAGGCGGCCCAGCCCTCGATCCACAACCGCCAGCCCTTGGCCTGGCCGGTCGGCGCGTACCAGCGGATGGCGGCGCGCAGCCGCCGGACCGCGCTGGTGCGCCGGCCGAGCACCTTGCGCAACTGGGCGAGGTCGGCCTCCGCGGCATGCGCGAACGCCGCCGCGACCAGCTTCTCCTTGGTCGAGAAGTGGTAGAGCACGAGGGCGTTGCTCACACCGAGGACGGAGGCCACATCGGCGATCCGGACGGCGGCGACCCCCCGTACCTCGATCTGCTCGACGGCGGCGCGAAGAAGTTCCTCACGCCGTTCCGCCACGCTCAAGCGCACTCTTGCCACGCCGTCACCCTAACGAATATGCCACGCGCGGGACGCGCCGGGGCGGGACGCACCGCAGCGGTGCACGCTCCGCCCCGGGGCGTCACGCCGCGGTCAGCGGTGCGCGGGCCGGTCCACTTCGCAACGGTCCTTGAAGCCCTGGCTGGTCAGGCCGAGGGCGGAGTTCGTCCGGGAGCGCATGTTCTCCAGCGCGACCATCGTCGTGAGCTCGATGAACGCAGCCTCGCCGAGCGCGCCCCGCAGCCGCTCGGCGAGATCGTCCCCCACCTGCGGCGGGGTGAGACTCATGGCCTCCGCGTACTCCATGACGTCGCGCTCCAGCGGGGCGTACAGCCCGCTCTCCCGCCACACCGGTACATCACGCAGCTTGGCCGGGTCCATGCCGTGGCGGTGGTTCTCCCAGTATCCGAAGTCGATGCACCAGCTGCAGCCGATGGTGGCCGCGGACGCCATTACCGCGAGTGCCTTGAGCTGCGGGTCCAGCTTCTTCCAGCGCCCCGCCGACAGCTCGAGACGGGACTGCGCCCACAACACCCCGGTGTGATGGGCGGCGGCCCGCAAGGGGTCGATGACCTTGCCGTACACACGGTTCGAGTACCACGACACGGCACGGAAGAGGAGCGTACGGGGCGGGTCGAGCGGGATTCGGGCGGTCATGACCGGTCTCCTTCGGTACGGCTCGGGCGCGGTCGGCGAGGTCGTGCCGACCGCGCCGACGGCTGCTTGCACCGATGCGACGGACGGGACCCCGCGGATGTGACATGCCGGTCGGCGGACACGGAATCCTGCGACGGGCCCGCACGTTGGAGTCCGCGTGAGGGGATTCGACAGGGGGCGGGAAGGCGCTGTCCGGGGGAGTGCTCGCCGAGGAGGGCGGCCGCGCACGCGTGACGCCCGGCCCGGCGGCCGGCCCGGTCCGCCGCGCTCGCACCCTCGTACCCCCTGCACATAATGAAACGACACCGACTCCCCCAGGAGATGCTGTGACCGGCGCCGATCCCTTGACCCCGCTCCGCACCCGGCTGCGTGCGCTGCGCCCCGCCGCGTTCGGAGCGGATCCGGAGGGCGCCCGCATGGAGCGCATCCGGCGCTCGCCCAACTTCGCCGACGGCGTCTTCCAGAATCCGGTGGGAGCGCGGACCAGGCCGTCGGGCTCCACGCTCGAGTTCGCGAAGGTCTACTTCCGCAAGGAGGAGCGGGTCCGCCGGGCCCCGGCCGGGACCGTGCCCGTCCATCCCACCACCTACGCCGACCTGGCCGAGCCGCCTGCCACGGGACTGCGGCTCACCTGGATGGGCCATTCCAGCGTGCTCGCCGAGATCGACGGCCGTCGCGTGCTCTTCGACCCGGTCTGGGGCGAGCGCTGCTCGCCCTTCGCCTTCGCCGGGCCCGGACGTCTGCACCCCGTGCCGTTGCCGCTCGCCGCGCTCGGCCCGGTGGACGCGGTGGTGATCTCCCACGACCACTACGACCACCTCGACCTGCCGACGGTCCGCGCCCTCGCGGGCACCGGCACGGTGTTCGCCGTTCCGCTCGGCGTGGGCGCCCACCTGGAGCACTGGGGCGTCCCCGCCGACCGGCTGCGTGAGCTGGACTGGAACGAGACCACGAGGATCGCCGGGATCGAGCTGACCGCCACCCCCGCGCGTCACTTCTGCGGCCGGGGCCTGCGCAACCAGCAGCACACGCTCTGGGCGTCCTGGGCCGTCGCCGGTCCCGAGCACCGGATCTACCACAGCGGCGACACCGGCTATTTCTCCGGCTTCCGGGACATCGGCGCCGAGCACGGCCCGTTCGACGCGACGATGATCCAGATCGGCGCCTATTCGGAGTACTGGCCGGACATTCACATGACACCTGCCGAGGGGATGCGGGCTCACCTCGATCTCCAGGGCGGCCGACCGCACGGCGTGCTGCTGCCGATCCACTGGGGCACCTTCAATCTGGCGCCGCACCCGTGGGCCGAGCCCGCCGAATGGACCATGGACGTGGCCGAGGAGGCCGGGCAGGACGTCGCTCTCCCGAACCCCGGGCTGCCGTTCGAGCCCGCCGGGGCCCTTCCCGTGGAGCCGTGGTGGCGGCCCGTCTCCCGCCCGATAGCGCACCCCTGGCGCAGCGGAGGGAAGGCGCCGCTCGTCGTCCCGGAGGCCGACGAGCACGACCTCGACCTCACGGGCGGCCGCTGAAGGAGCGCGCGGCCCGGCCCCGTTCAGATCAAGGGTGGCCGGTCGGGGTGCAGGGCGAAGCAGTGGTACGACTCGTCCAGCTGGGTCACGTCCGCGCGCGACCAGGTGTCCGCGAGGAGCTCCACCTCCGCCGCACCGACCTCCCAGGGCCTGGCCGCCGAGCCGGACCGAGGACGGTGCACGGAGGTGGCGACCCAGAAGACGCCGCCCGGGGCGAGGAGTCGGCGTACCCGGGCGAGGAAGCCCGGCTTGTCCTGGACCCAGGGGTAGACCAGCCGGCAGGTGATGAGGGCGAAGGCCGGCTCGGGCAGCCCCGCCGGGTCGTCGGTGCCGAAGTCGAAGTGCCGGAAGTCCAGGCCGGAGTGCTCGTGGCGGGCGGCGGACAGTGCGCCGGGAGCGCAGTCGATCCCCGTCGCCCGGTAGCCCAGGTCGGTCAGGGCGCGCACCAGGGCCCCGTCGCCGGAGCCGATGTCGAGGGCGGGTCTGCCCCCGCCGACGCCCACCTGACGGTAAAGGGCCTCGCGCTCCGGTACGTCGATGCTCCGGTAGCGGCGGCCGGACCGCCACAGGGGCTCCCAGTAGGCGCTGTTCGCGCCCGTTCGTACTGTTCCGTGTGCTCGGGTGCGGGGTGACATGGCGGTCATGGTGCCTCGATGTCGGTGGGGGACGGGCGGGCGCACGGCTCAACGACGCCGCTCGCGAATCGAACGCGCGCGATTCCGGACGGCGTCGGCCCCTTGCACCGCACGGCCCGGACCGCCCCGGCCCCGCCGTACCACTCCCGCGACGCGCACCGAAATGGCCGAATCGCCGACCCTTGAAACCTCTGTGACGGATGAGGCGATCGCGAAAGTGCCCCGGATCTCGTGGCCGGGCCGCTCCGTTCACCCGATCGGCCCCATGGCCACAATGATTACGCTGTGTGATGTTTCAGGTGATCGGTCCGGGGCCGCCGTCCGGTCGGCGGGCACCGGACGGGCCGACGTACGCCCCGTGTTCAAGGGTTCGCGGCCGTGGGCCGCCCGGGGGCGGCCGTCCAGGTGTCAATCCGACGTGATCGGTCGACCGTACGAGAGCTCATACCAGAGCGGGACGGATGGCGGGCAAGTTCGACAACTCGCCGCCGCGCCCATGTGAGGGACGACTACCGTGTGTGTCCGGTGATCAACCGTGGGCTCATGGGTTTCGAGCCTGCCCGACCGATGCACCGAGCCTGACCGACCACCGTAGGTGCCACCACAGGAACGCCGATTCCGGGTGCCCCACGTACCAAGGACACTGATGTCTCAACTTCGCGCACCCGAAGCGCGACCGGAGCGCCGAGAGAGCGGGCGGCACGGCCGACCGGGTGCCCGTTCCCACTCGGCCGCGGGCAGACCGCGCGCCGCCCAGCCGACCGCCGAGACGCCCATACGCCCCCAGATCCTGCGCACCGCGGTGCTGCCCACCGTGGCGGCGGTCCTGAGCGGGGCCGCAGCGGTCATCTTCACCGTCCGCTCCACCGGAGTCCGTCCCACCACCGAGCTCTGGATCGCGCTCGGCACGGCCGCCGCGCTGGCGCTCGCCGCGGTGCTGGCCGCCTTCCTGGCCGCCAACAGGCTCGCCACCACCGTGTTCGGCCGCTGTCTGGCCCTGCGCCGCACCAGCGCACAGGGCCAGGCCGAGCTGCAACGGGTGATGGAGCAGCTCCGCAACGGCGAGCCGGTGGCCGCCCGCAGACCCGCCGGGCCCGCCGCCCCGGGCAGTGACGCCTTCGAGTTACTGGCCCAGGAGCTCGGCCGCCACCAGGACGCCGCCGTGACCGCGGTCGTCCAGGCGTCCCGGCTCGCCGACCGCTCCGGCGAGGACCAGAAGGTCGAGGTCTTCGTCAATCTCGCGCGGCGCCTGCAGTCGCTCGTGCACCGCGAGATCCAGATCCTCGACGAGCTGGAGCACGAGGTCGAGGACCCCGATCTGCTCAAGGGCCTCTTCCACGTCGACCACCTCGCCACCCGCATCCGCAGGCACGCCGAGAACCTCGCCGTGCTCGGCGGCGCCGTCTCCCGGCGGCAGTGGAGCAATCCGGTCACCATGACCGAGGTCCTGCGCTCCGCGATCGCCGAGGTCGAGCAGTACCCGCGCGTCAAGCTCGTACCGCCGATCGACGGCACGCTGCGCGGACACGCGGTGGCGGACGTGATCCACCTGCTCGCCGAACTGGTCGAGAACGCGACCGTGTTCTCCGCCCCGCACACCCAGGTGCTGATGCGCGCCCAGCAGGTCACCGCCGGACTGGCCCTGGAGGTCGAGGACCGGGGGCTCGGTATGCCGGGCAACGAGCAGAAACGGATGAACGCCCTGCTCGCCGCGCCCGACCAGGTCAATGTGGCCCATCTGCTGCAGGACGGCCGGATCGGCCTGTTCGTCGTCGCGTCGCTGGCCCGGCGGCACGGCATCGCGGTCCGTCTGCAGAGCAACATCTACGGGGGCACCCAGGCCGTACTCGTCCTTCCGCAGTCCCTGCTGGGCGCGGACGAGGACGCCGGGGCCGAACGGGGCGCGGCACCGGTCCCGCCCCCGGGCCCCGTGCACCGCCCGCCGGCCGAGGACGAAAGGGGTGTCTCCCACGGTCACCGCGTACCGGGTCCGAGCCTCCCCCCCGGCCCCGGCGCAGCCCCTGCCCCGCAGCCGGACACCGGCCGTCAGCCGTACGTTCCCAGCCAGCCGCTGCGCCTGCACCAGTCGCCGCAGCGGACGCCCGGACAGGGCGAGGCACTGCCGCTCCCGCAGCGGATCGAGCACCCCGCCCACCCCGAACCGGCCGAGGCCCCTCCCGGTCCCCGGCCCCCGGAGCAGGCCGCCGAAGCGCCCAGCCCCGAGCCCGGCACCGTACGCGGCACCATGGGGCGGCCCCAACTGCCCAGGCGCAGCAACCAGGAGCACCTCGTCCCGCAGCTGAGGGCGGCACCCGTCCCGCGCTCCCAGGGTGAACAGGCCCTGCACGACCCGGGGCTCATGGCGGCCTTCCGGCGGGGCATCGAGCTCGCCGAGGCCCGCACCGATTCCGAGGCGGGCGGTACGCCGGAGCCGGGCCCCGACCCCGAAGCGACGCCGGGGCAGGCATGGCAGCCGTCGCCCCCGCTCGAACCACTCCCGGTGCGCGGCCGCGCCACGACCGCCGCCCCGTATCCCGCGGGCCCGGAGACGCCCCCGGCGACCGATCCCTCCGAAACGCACACCCCCAAGGAGTAGATGCCTCATGGCGACCGACATGCCGTCCGGTCAGGTCTCGGACCTCGACTGGCTGCTGAGCGGCCTGGTCCAGCGCGTCCCGTACACACGCAGCGCTGTGCTGCTCTCCGCCGACGGGCTGGTGAAATCCCTTCATGGCATGGACGCCGACAGCGCCGACCACATGGCGGCGCTGGCCGCCGGTCTGTACTCGCTGGGGCGCAGCGCCGGCGCGCGCTTCGGCGACAGCGGCGAGGTGCGGCAGGTGGTGGTCGAGCTCGACTCGACCCTGCTGTTCGTCTCCACCGCCGGATCGGGCACCTGTCTCGCCGTCCTCGCCGGACGCGAGGCGGACGCGGCGGTTCTCGGCTACGAGATGACCATGCTGGTCAAGAGTGTCCGTCCGTACCTGATGACGCCGGTGAGACAAGCGGCCGGTTCCCCCGGCACCACGGGGCTGTGAGGGTGTCGGTCCCGCAGGACGGGCCGCTGCTCGACGACGCGGCCGGGCGGCTCGTCCGCCCCTACACCGTGAGCGACGGCCGCACCCGTCCTACAACCGTTCTCGATCTGCTCTCGCTGATCATGGCCACGGGGAGCGAGCCGCAGACGCATCTCGGTCCCGAGCACTCCGTGGCACTGGGGCTGTGCGACGGCCCCACCTCCGTGGCCGAGATCGCCGCCCATCTGCGGTTGCCCGCGGTCGTCACCAAGGTGCTCGTCTCCGACCTGGTCGACTGCGGGGCGGTGACCGCGCACCCGCCCGCCTTCCACGACATGCCCACCGACCGATCTCTGCTGGAGGCAGTGCTCGATGGCTTACGACGACAGCTCTGACGGTTTCGGCGGCTCCGCCGCGTACCGGAACGGCGCGGACCCCGAAGGCTTCGCGGGCCACGGGCACCCTGTCCGTCCCGAGGACCACGGGAGCCCGGAGAGCTACGTGCTCCCGGGAAACCACGGGATCACCCAGAACTACCCGGTCGCACCGGACTACGGGCACACACAGAGCTACGGGGAAGGACGGGGCTACGGAGAGACCCGGGGCTACGGGCGCGCGCAGGACCACGAGCACGTGCAGGGCTACGGGGAGGCCGGGAGTTACGGGGAAGCGCAGGGGTACGGCGGCCCCGGACCCGCCCCGCACGCGACGATCCCCGTCCCGCACACCCCGGCCACCGCCCCGGACGCCTCCGGAGCCGACGGCCCGGGCGAGGCCGAAGGCTTCCCCGTCGCGCTCAAGGTGCTGGTGGCGGGCGGGTTCGGGGTCGGCAAGACGACGTTCGTCGGCGCGGTCAGCGAGATCGCACCGCTGAGCACCGAAGAACTGCTGACCCAGGTGAGCGTCGGGACCGACCATCTCGACGGCATCGAGTCCAAGACCGCCACCACCGTGGCGATGGACTTCGGCCGCATCACCCTCGACGAGCAGCACGTCCTCTATCTGTTCGGCACCCCGGGCCAGGAGCGTTTCTGGTTCATGTGGGACGAGCTCTCCCAGGGGGCGCTCGGTGCGGTCGTGATCGCCGACACCCGTCGGCTCGCCGAATGCTTCGCCGCCGTCGACTTCTTCGAGCGGCGCGGCATCGGATTCATCATCGCGGTCAACGAGTTCGACGGGGCCTACCGCTACGCCCCCGACGAGATCAGGGCCGCACTCGACCTGGGCCCGGACGTCCCGGTGGTGCTCTGCGACGCCCGGATCGCCAGCTCGGGCACGGGTGCCCTGGTCACCCTGGTCCAGCACCTGATCAACGCCACCTCGGCGCCGGCCCCGCTTACCGGCTTCGGAGCCCGCCCGTGACCCGGAACACCACCGGGCGGCTGCTGCTCACGCCGGTCGACCGGGACGCCGGCGTCCGTACCCGGCGGTTGCGGACGCTGGGACTCGGGGAACGCGCCGACGCGTCGTTCGACAACTTCGACGCCTTCGCCGACCGGGTGGCCGAGTTGACCGGAGTGCCCTTCTCGATGGTCAACTTCATCGACGGGAACCGGCAGTTCTTCGCGGGTCTGCACACCCCGGCCGGTACGCGCAAGGGTTCCGACCTGGGCATCGCGGCCGCGTGCAGCAGCCGCAGCGGCCGTTACGTCGCCATGGACCGCGGCTACTGCCCGCACGTCGTGGTTCGGCGCAAGGCCCTCGTGCTGGAGGACGTCTGCGACTACCCGCGGTTCGCGGGGAATCCGGTCGTCGACGAGATAGGTATCCGCTCCTATCTCGGCGCCCCCCTCATCGACCGCACCGGTGTTGCCCTGGGCGCCGTCTGCGCGGTCGACACCGTGCCACGCCCATGGGGCAGGAAGGGGCTCGACACGATCAAGTCGCTCGCCCTGGAACTGGTGGTGCACATCGACCAGCGGGAGAGGCACGGCCTCGGGGGATGACCCGCCCCTTTCCGGCGACCGGTCAGCCGACCAGGGCGGTCGTCCCGACCTTGACGAACACGTCCGGTTCGAAGAGGTGGTCGACCCCGATGAGGGAGGCCGGTGGCACGGGGATGCGGAGACCGGTCTCCTCGGCGACGGCCTCCACCCCGGCCATGCACCCACCGATCCGCTCCGGGCTCCACCGGTGCACGCAGAACATCAGGCGCAGTACGTCCGCGAAGGAGGCACCCGCGCCCGTCAGGCCGAGGGCGGTGTTCCGCAGCGCGTGCCCGACTGGCCGGCGAGCACGCACGGATAGCCAATAGGTATCCGTAAGATATTTAGTGGAAGAAGGACACTTCAACGAGACCAGGTCTCACCATGGATACCGAGGACACGCTCCGCGTCGGCGCCCCGCACCGTGAACTGCTTGATCAAGTGCTCGACAAATGGTCCCTGAGCGTGCTCAACGAACTCTGCGAACGGCCGTGCCGCTTCAACGAGTTGCGCCGGGCCATCCCCGCCGTCACGCAGAAGTCGTTGACCGCGACACTGCGGCGGCTGGAACGCAACGGGGTGATCGAGCGCGAGGTCGTCTCCACCCGTCCGGTGGCGGTCAGATACGGGATCACCCCGCTGGGCAAGTCCCTGCGGCAGCCGGTCGACGCACTGCTGGCCTGGGCCTCGGAGCACCTCCCGGCCATCGAAAGGGCCCGTGACACCTTCGACACGCGGGACGAAGCGGCCGACTGAGCCGCCGCCCCGCCCCGCCCCATCCCCCTCTGGCAGCTGGTCGCGGGCCGCCGCAGGTCAGGCGCGGCCGAGAAAGCCCCCGATCCGCTCCCGCAGCCCCCGCGCGTCCAGCCCGTGCGCGGCGAGGTGCTCGTCCATCTCCCCGTACTTCCGCAGTTCGGCCCGTCCCACACCGAGGCCCAGCACGCGGTGCGGCAGCTCGGTGAGCGCGTCATTCGCGGCCGCGGTGGAGGTGCCCGCCAGGTACGGCTCGACGATCACCACGCCTGCCTCGCCGCCACCGACCGCCCGCCGCAGCCCCGCACCGTCGAACGGGCGCACCGTCGTCGCGTACAGCACCGTCACATCGAGCCCTTCGGTCGCCGCGAGGACGTTGTCGAGCATCGGCCCGACCGCGACCACCACGCCGCCCGCACCCTCCCGCACCGTCGTGAACCCGGCCCCCGCGCCGACCGGCCTGGCCCGCTCGTTGGACTGGAGCGACAGGCGTACGTACACCCGGTCGTCGCCCGCAGCGGCCTGCCGCAGCAGCTCCTCCGCCTCGTCCGGATGGCCCGGTACGTGAACCGTCCAGCCGTCGAGGGTGTCCAGCAGGGCCACGTCGCCCGGCGCCATGTGGGTGAACCCACCGGCCGGCCAGTCGTACGAAGCACCCGCGCTCACCAGCACCCCGCCCACCCCCTGGTGGCCGAAGTCCAGCTTCACCTGCTCGAACGGCCGCTCCACCAGGAAGCTGGCGAAGGTGTGGACGATCGGCCGCATCCCGGTGAGCGCCATCCCGGCCGCGGCGCCGACCAGCAGCTGCTCCCTGATGCCCACATTGATCACCCGCTCCGGATGCGCCTGCAGGGCGGGGCCGAAGCCGTCCCGGCTGATCTCGGCCAGTACCAGGGCGAGACGCGGGTCCCGGTCCAGCAGCCGGGACGTGGTGGCGATGAAGCGGTCACGCATCGTGTCCATGTGCGGAGTCCTTTGCCGTCGTGTCCGGAGCGTTCAGTTCTTGGGTTCGACGCGCGCGACCACGGCACGCGGACGCCCGGGGTGCGGCGCGGTGAAGGCCGCGTACAGTGCCGCGTGGTCGCGTCCGTCCACCGTGTCCACCGACCAGCCCGCCGCCTCGAACCGGGCCGCGATCCCGCCGGGCCGGGCGTACGAAGCCGAGGTGTTGTCGACCACCACAGTGTGCAGCTGCTCCAGCCCGGCCGGGCCCGCGTAGGCGAGCGCCTCGTGATTGCTGCCCTCGTCCAGCTCGGCGTCGCCGATCAGCACCCACACCCGGGGGTCGGTGAGTCCCTGCGCCCGGAGCCCGAGCACGCTTCCCACGGCCAGCGGCAGTCCGTGTCCCAGTGAGCCGCTGCCGATCTCGACCCCGGGTACGAGGGTCCGGTCCGGGTGGTGCCCGAGCGGCGAGTCGTACGTCCCGAAGCCCGGCAGCAGCTCCTCGCCGAAGAAACCGTGCGCGGCGAGGACCGCGTAGTACGCCATCGGCCCGTGCCCCTTGGAGAGCAGGAACCTGTCACGGTCCGGTGCGTCGAACGTGTCGGGCGTCACTCGCAGCACCCGGTCGTACAGCACCCGCAGCACGTCCAGGGTGGACGTGGCCGCGGGGCCGTGCTTCTCGTCCCCGGTCATCGTGCTCATCAGGCGGTTCATCTCGCGGTCGTCATGGAGCGCCGCGGAGTCCGTGTTCGTCATGGAACAAGCGTTGAACATCAAGCGCGGTTGAGGTCAAGTGCCAAAGGTGTTCGTGACCACCCGCCCGAGTGCGGTATTGTTCTCATGCGCGTTCGGCCAGGGGAAACCCCAGGTCAGCGGGTATCGGGACGTGGCGCAGCTTGGTAGCGCACTTGACTGGGGGTCAAGGGGTCGCAGGTTCAAATCCTGTCGTCCCGACTGGAGACAGTCGCAGGTCAGGGCCGGTTTTGGAGCAATCCGAAACCGGCCTTTGGTCATTTCCGGGACCGGTCGGGGGTGAGTCCTCTTCGGGTCCGTGCCATCGGGGCGGGGTGATGCGCCGGGCAGTGGGCGGGGGGCGCGCGCCGCGCCGAGTGGGGAGAGGGCGGCGCCGGCGGCTGGGATCGGGCGTATGCCCGGACCCGTCGACGGCTGCCGCGCTCGTGGTTCCGTGGCCGAAGGCGGCGAACCGGGACGGCCCCGACCCGGGCCCTGGAGCGGACCGGGATCGGGGCCGGGGCGACTGCCCTGGCGGGGCACCGCCCGAGGAGGACCGGGCCGGGTCAGCCGTCGGTCTCCGCCGCCGGGATGTAGGCGCCCGGCACCTCCTTCGGCGCGAGGATCCGGTCCTCGCCGGGGTACGGCTTCTTCCACTCGTGCGACTGGTACCAGGTGAAGTGGTTCATCTGCGCGGGGTTCGCGGCGTCGGCCCGGGCGCCGGGCCCGGTCAGTCGCTGACCCGACTTCCAGGCGTCCCACTTCGCCGCGATCGCCCGCTTCTGTGCCGGGACCTTCGCGGACGGTACGGCCGCCGCGCGCGGATTCTGCGGCGCCGGGGTGTCCAGGCCGCACGAGGGCGGGGTCTTCAGCCCGTCCGTGAGCGGGGTCCGGTTGGGCAGCGCCGTGAACGGGGTGAAGTCGGCCTTCTGCGTGAACGCGGTACGCATCGGGGTGGCCGCGCTGTCCTTCTGGTTCATCGGGTGGATCCCGAGTATCTGCTCGATGGTCCGGATCACCGTGATCTGGGAGTAGTAGCGGCTGTCGACGACGCCGTGCCGGGCCCAGGGGCTGATGATCTGGATCGGGGCACGGTGGCCGTCGACGTGGTCGAGGCCGGCCTGGGAGTCGTCCTCGAGGATGAAGATCGCCGAGTCCTTCCAGTACTTGCTGTGCGTGATCCGGTCCACGATCCTGCCGGTGGCGAGATCGTTGTCCGCGACCTGGGCCGGGGCGTTCGCCGGACCGCCGGTGTGGTCGCTGGAGAGCCAGAACATGTTCAGGTTCGCCGGACCGTTCTTCTCGAAGTCGCGCTCCCAGATCTGGTGCCGGTAGACGTCCGGGACGTTGGTGTCGAACATCGGGTAGCCGGGCACCGACACGTCGTTGAGCGACGGGATCGGCGAGGACGAGTGGAGCGGGTAGGCGGTGTCCTGACCGGTCGACGCCATGTTCCTGGCGTCGCAGTACAGGTTCTGCCAGCTCGCGTCCGCGGGCTTGGTCAGGAAGCTCTGGAACTCGCCGAAGTTCCGCACGGACTTGCCGGCGGCCTGCGCACCGGTCCACAGGAAGCCGGTCCGCTGGTGCCCGAGGGCGTCGTCCTCCGTGTCGTAGCTCCGCTTGTACTCACCGGCCGAGGACTCCGTGTACTCCGGATTGTCCGCCTGCATCAGCCAGTTGTGGCCCTCGGCGGAGTTGGTTCCGATGTCGTACGTGTTGTCGTACAGGCCGAACTGCCGGGCCATCGCGTGCTGGTTCGGGGTGACGTTCTCGCCGAACTCCGCCAGTGCCGGGTCGCCGTTGCCCTGGGGCATGTCACCGAAGACCTGGTCGTAGGTCCGGTTCTCCTTGACGAGCAGGAAGACGTGTTTGATCGTCGAGGGGTCACCGATCCGTGCCGGGACGGGCACGGCCTTCGCCTTGCCCCCGCCCTTGCCCCGGGTCAGCTGGACCGAGCCGTTGCTCCAGCCGTTCTGGCGGAAGACCTTCCTGGTCTCGGACCTGATGACGCGGTCGGAGGGCAGGGTGAACCGCTGCAGGCTCGACGTCGTGTCGTGGGTGCCGTGTCCGGCGGGGTTGTTGGGGCGGCGGGCGTCGATGCCGCGGGTGTTGGAGACCACGATCTGCTTGCCGACCGTGGCGATCTCCGCCGGGAAGTAGTCCGTCGGGAGCAGGCCGACGTAGCCGACCGGCTCCTGCGGGGAGGTGTACCGGTAGACGGCGATCGCGTTGGCGCGGCCCAGTGTGACCAGCAGGCGGCCGTCGTCGGTGAGTGTCACCGCGTCGGGCTCGTAGCCCACCGACGCCTCCGGCCACGGCTGCGTGGCGATGGTCTGCACGACCTTGTTCCTGCGGAGGTCGACGACCGAAACGTCGTTGGTCGCGGTGTTGGTGACGAACAGGGCCCCGTTCTTGGCGTACAGGGCGGTCGGGTGCAGCCCGACGCCGATGCTCCCGACGCCGGCCTCCGGGTTCGCCAGGTCGATGACGCTGACCGTGCCGCTCGTGGTGGCCGCGGTCACCGGGTTCGCAGGGACCTGGGTGTTGTACGAGTTGAGTGTGGTGTCGCCGGGCTTCGCCGGGCGCCCGCCCTCGTTGCTCACGTAGAGCTTAGAGCCGATCATGAGCATGTCACGTGGAGCGTTGCCGACGGTCCAGCTGTGCTGGACCGCACCCGAGGCCGCGTCGATGGCGACCACCCGGTTCTGGCCGTTGACCGCGGAGTACACGGTGGACCCGTCCGCCGAGAACACGGCCTCGCCCACGAGCGCGTGCCTCGGCCCGTCGGCAGGGATCTTGACGACGACGGGGTCGGCGACGCTGCCGTCCGCGCGCACGGTGAACCTGGTGTATCCGTCGGTCTGGCCCAGCCAGAGCTGTGAACCGTCGGGCGAGTACGTGGGGCCCTCCTGGCCCACGTCGTTGCCGCCGATGCGAGGCTGGGACGACGCGGAGCTGCCGACGACCTGCTGAACCTTCCAGCTCTTCAGGTCCATGATGGCCAGCGCCGCGCCGCCGTCGGCGACGGCGGCGGCGAGGTGGGTGCCGTCCGGGCTGACCGAGGACGACATGATCTTGCCGTTGTTCACGACCAGACGCTCGCCGTACGGCGCGATGTACTGGTCGCTGGAGACGACCTGGCCGCGGGCGGTCGTCTGGCCGACCCGGTCGGTGCCGAACTGGTCGGTCCGGGCGAAGGCGACGCCCGCGGCGGCGACTGCGGCGGCGGTGACGCCCGCGGTGATCACCGGGGCCCGGCGGACGAGTCGCTTCAGACGGGCTCCGGATCGGTCTCTCTCCGCACGCCTTCGGCGTGTTACCTGCATGGAGTCATCCCTTCGGGGTTACGGGAAGCAGCTCGACATTGCCGTCGAACTGCCAGAGGGGGTTCGGGGCGTCCCCGGCCGGGGTCCGCACCAGGAAGTAGCCGTTCACTTCCTTCGGTCCGTCGCCGTCGGCCACGAACCGCCCGTCGGCGGTGACGTCGAGCTGATAGAGGGCGGTGCCCGCGGCCTCGACGCCGGGGAGGTGCCAGGAGACGACGCAGCGCCAGTCGTTGCCCGGCCCCTCCGGTTCGGCGGAGCTGCCACCCTTGTCGCACGCCGCCGTGGCCCTGAGCCGCGCCTCGGTGACGGCGGGGCGGTTGAGCTGCTCGGTCTGCACGCGGTAGAGGTGGGCGAAGGCGGTGGCGACGGAGCGCTGCACCTTCTCCTGCTCGATCCCGGAGCCCTTCGCCCCGGTCGCCGTCTGCACGGTCACGACCGTCACGGCGAGCAGCACGGCGAGCGGCAGGACCCCGACCGCCACGGCGCGGCGCCCCGGGACGTCGTCGGTCGGATTGGTGAAGTCGCGCCGCAGGAACAGCACGTACGCCAGAACCGTCGCGGCCACGGCCCACACCAGGCCGACCGCCACACCGATCAGGAGCGGGCCGACCTGTGCCGGGCCGGTGAAGAGGCCGTTCCAGGAGATGAAGGCGTAGCCGGGCAGGGCGAGACGTACGCCGACAGGGAGGGGCAGCATCTGGGCGAGCTGCAGCACCAGCGCGACCAGTGCGGGCAGCAGCAGTCCCATCGGGGAGCGCCCCAGCGCGACGGAGCCGAGGAGGCCGATCGCCGCGAGAGCCAGGGTCGGGGCGATGACGCACAGCCAGGCCAGCAGGACCCGGCCGGCGGCGTCGCCCGGCGCCAGCAGATGACCGTCGAGGCCGACCAGCGGCCGGTTGCCGACCGTCACCAGCCCGCCGACCGTGCTCGAACAGGCCAGCCCGGCCACCAGCAGCAGGATGACGACGAGACTGGCCAGCGCCTTCGCCGCGAAGATCCGCCGCGGCGACCGGACCGCCACCAGCAGGTGCCGCCAGGTGCCGAGCCGGTCCTCGGCGGCGAACACGTCACCGG